>CANGRP010000067.1 GCA_947456005.1 Caulobacteraceae bacterium | reverse complement strand
TGACTTCACTTACCAATCAATCTCGGAATCGTCTCTACAATCGCCAAGACTACAACCGCTATACGCCCTCTGTGAACTTCAACACGACGCCGAATCCGGTGAACGCCCTTGCGGCGGTCCCCGGCTACGCGACGGCGATCTACCCGACACTGTTCCCGGGCGGTGTGGTCAGTGATCCGCAGAATGGGAATTACAACCGATTTACGACGAGTGATATTGCGTCCAATTCCGATAAACAATTCAGCCAGGAAGTTCGTCTTCAATCCGCTTTTGATGGGCCCTTTAACTTTAATGTTGGCGCCCTGTATCTCGATTATTCGACTGAAGGTGATTACTATGTCATGTTTAATACGGGAACGGCCTGGTATCAAGTTAACAATCTTCTGAACACAGGAAATCCAAACTGTACCACCGGCAACGGATGTGTCGGGATTGATCCCAACAAAGATCCCAATCGTTCAGGGCACAACTATTTCGATAGTTATAATCCGTATAGCCTGACGTCAACCGCTGTATTCGGTGAACTCTACTGGGAGATGTCCGAGGACTTCAAGTGGACGCTTGGTCTTCGTTGGACCAGAGACGAGAAGGAGGTGAGAAATTTCGCTGTCACGCTCGGCGTGCCAGGGAATTCGGCGCTGGGGATTCCGGCTTCCGGGCTCATCGGCGCGCCCCCCGGGACCAAGCCGGTTCTGGCGGTGGACTTCGAGGAAATGACGGGCCGCTTCGGCTTTGACTGGAAGCCGGAACTGGCTTTTACCGACCAGTCGTTGATCTACGCCTTCTACTCGCGCGGCTACAAGGCGGGCGGTCTGAACCCGCCCTGCTCGCAGAATTGCCCGCCCCCCTCCTTCGAGTCTGAGTTCATCAACGCCTATGAAGTCGGCGCCAAGAACACGCTGCTCGATGGGACGCTGCAGCTGAACGGCACGGCCTTCCTGTACGACTACACCGGCTACCAGGTGTCGAAGATCGTCAACCGGACCTCGATCAACGAGAACATTGACGCCGAGGTGAGGGGCATCGAGCTGGAGTCCATCTGGAGCCCGATCCAGCCCCTGCGCTTCAACGCCAGCATCGGTTGGCTCGACACCGAGATCACCGGCGGGACGTCCATCGACGTCTTCAACCGGACCCAAGGCGATCCGAACCTGGTCCTGGTGAAGGCCAGCTCGACCGCCAATTGCGTGGTCTCCAGGACGACTGCGGCGACGGCGCTCTCGATTTCGAACGCCCTCAACAATCCCTTCGCCCTTCTGGGCGTCTGCGATGGCGCCTTCGGCCCGGCGAACGACGGCGTGTCTGTGAACCTCAAGGGCAAGGAACTGCCGAACGCTCCGGAGTTCACGGTCTCGCTCGGCGCCCAGTACACGGTCGAAATGGAGAACGGCTGGACCGCCCTCGGCCGGGTCGACTACTACCACCAGACTGACAGCTTTGCCCGTATCTTCAATTCGGCCGCGGACAAGCTTGAGGCCTGGAATAACGTCAACCTGACGGTCTCCCTGGCCAACGCCGACAATGGCTGGTCGGTGGAAGCCTATGTGAAGAATGCGACCGACGAGGAAGCGATCACGGACACCTACCTGACGGATGACTCCTCGGGCCTGTTCCGGAACGCCTTCTACACTGAGCCTCGCACCTTCGGCATCGGCGTCTCCAAGACCTGGTAAAGCATGCGGAGCCGGGCTGGATTTTCCAGCCTGGCGCCGGAAATCAGGGGCTCGCGGGCGACCGCGGGCCCCTTTTGTGTGCGGCGTGCACGGGCCGTGTCCTGAGCCCTTCCCAACTGCCGGGCCAGACCTCCATCACGGCTCCGACTGTTGCGACCGCAGGTTCCGAGGCCTGGCTCGCCCCATCCTGTCTGGCCTTGAGGGCGCCCGCATCTCGCCTCTCTGGGGGACTCTACAATCCATCCGGAGACGTAACACCGACTTAACCAGCATCTGGTAAGACCAGAGAAGCGGACTCGCGAGGCGGATGATATGCGGCAATGTCCTGATAGCTTGCTGGGAGACGAACACGCACTGCTTGAACTCGCTGGTGTGGCGGCATGGAAATACTTTTTTGACGGTCAATTTGATTTTTCGCCGGCGATGTATGACATGTTCGAGCTGGAACCCGGATGTACCGGCCAGGATGTTCTCGCTCGCTATCACCCAGATGATCGCAACTACGTAACGCGAGGAATAGCCAAGATATTTGCGACCAAGCGCGCCCTTTCCTCTCATTACAGAATTCAATTGCCGAATGGGAATATTCGGCAAATCCTGTCGAGGGCCTCTTATAGAAGTGGCGAAAAAGGTCCGGAAGTTGTTGGCGTAAATATAGATGTAACTTCACATTTCAATGAAATGAAAATAGATTTTGAAGAAGTTCGCAGATTCAAATTCATATCAGAAAATGCACGAGATCTTATTTTTCGTTACACTTCAGATGGAGTCTTCACTTTTGTATCTCCTGCCGTCAAGCCTATTCTGGGTTATGAGCCCGAAGAGCTGGTCGGCAGATCAGTTTTCGATTTCATTGATCCAACTGCCCACCCGAAAGCCTCTCAGGCGCTCAACAGCATCATCATGTCAAAGGGTTCTTCCGGCCCGACGGAGGTCCTCTCAATTCGGAAGGATGGAAGCCGGGTCTGGTTGGAAGGGAACCCACGACCCGCCCATAACGTCTTCGGCGAGTTGATTGAATGGGTGGACGTCCTTCGTGACATCTCCGAGCGCAAGGACGCGGAGAGAGCTCTGGTCAAGGCGCTCGCCGAAGCGGATGCCGCGGCGGAGGCGAAGTCACAGTTCCTGGCGAACATGAGTCATGAGCTTCGAACGCCGCTCACAAGTATTATTGGATTCTCGGACCTTCTCTCCCGGGAAGAGATGCTTCCCGAACATAGTCGAGATTTTGTCAATAAGATTTCGAGGGCAAGTCGAACCCTTCTGAATGTAGTGAATGATGTACTGGATCTTTCCAAACTTGAGAGTGGGGCTCTCGAGCTTGACTTCACATCTTTCAATCCGGTCAGACTGATTGAGGATGCGATTTCATTGCTGGCGCCTCAGGCCGAGAGCAAAGGTCTGGATATTCAGTTTCAGGTCGAACCTCCATTGTGTGGTGCGGCGCAGTCCTGGCTGCATGGCGACGACATGCGGATAAACCAGGTTCTGCTGAATCTGCTGTCCAACGCCATCAAGTTTACGGACAACGGGACGATCGCGGTCAATGTGTCGGCCCAACCTCGCGGCGCTAGCCGCATGTTGCTCACGATAAGCGTTGCCGACAGCGGAGTCGGCATGTCCGCCGATCAGCTTGCCAAGCTTTTTGACCGGTTCTCCCAGGCCGACGGCTCGATTAGCCGGCGCTATGGGGGCACAGGCCTGGGGTTGGCGATATCACGTCGCTTGATGGAACTGATGGGTGGCTCGATCTCGGTCGAAAGCGAACCGGGTCGGGGTTCATGCTTCACCGTGGAGGTCGAACTCGATGTGTCCGAACCCGTCGAAGAGGCGGCTCGCGAATCCGCGGTGCAGCTGGACCGATCCATCAACATCCTGCTCGCGGAAGATCACCCCGCAAATCGCGAGTTGTTGGGAGCCCTGCTCAAGGATTCCGGCGTCAAGCTGAGCTTCGCCACAAACGGCGCCGAGGCTTTGGCGATGGTGAGCCAGAGTGACTACGATCTGGTCCTGATGGACATCCAGATGCCCGTCATGGACGGCGTTTCGGCCACCAAGGCGATCCGACAGCTTCAGGGTCGGTGTGCGACCCTCCCGATCATCGCCCTTTCCGCCAATGTCTTGCCCGGACAGATCCGGCAGTATGAGCAGGATGGATTCAGTGGTCACGTGGGTAAGCCCATCAACGTGGGGGCGCTTTATGCTGCGATCTCGAGCGCGCTGCACGTAACGAACTGAACCTGACCGGCGTGATGCGGCGGCAGGGCGCGGGGCATCTAGCTGGCGTCCGTCTGGAACCCCATTCAGCCCCTTTTCTCTATTCGGCCTTCGCGGATCCTGCACCCCATCGGCTCTGGACCGCACAATCTTGAGGTGTAGCGGGCGAGGTTGTCGGGGCCTTAACTTTCGCGAAAGGCTGGCCGGTCACCATGCCGCCCGAGGCAGAAGGCTCACAGTAGGACATGTCCGCCCCCGATTACCTCTTTGATCGTGTGACCCAGGAAATCCGCCAGCAGATGGACGGCATCCTGGCGCTCACCACCCGGCTGGCGTCCCCGCTTTCCGCCTCCGATGCGCGGGCCTGCGTCCAGGGTGTCGCCGTGGCCGCCGAGACGGTGCGTCGCATCACCGCCTCATCTTCCGACATCCGCGCGGCCCTGTCCGACAACCTTGTCCTAACCCCCGGCCCCGTGGCCCTTCGGGATCTTGTCGACCGTCTGGATGACCGCTGGCGCCAGCGGCTGGCCCACTCGGGCGTCACCCTCCTGGTCTCCTATGACGGTCCGCCGGAAGGCGCCGCCATGCTGGATGCGGATCGGACCCTGCAGGTATTCGACGGCTTCCTGGCCCACGCCCTGTCCAGCGTACAGCGCGGGACGGTGGAGGCCATGCTCCGGGTCAAGGAGGCCGATGACGGCGTCATCCTGGAAGGCCGCGTCCGTTCCGCCTCCAGCGCCGCCCGCACCGATTTCGAAGTCGATGTCCGTGAAGTCGAGGCCATGTTCGGCCTCGAGGCCGCCCTCGGCTTCATGCTGGGACGCCATATCCTGCGCCGGCTGGGCGGCCGTGCGCGAACCCTCCACAACCCGGGCCAAGGCGAAACCCTGAGCTTCGCCTTCCGCGCCGACCAGCCGCCCGAGCGGCCGGCGGAGGTTGTGGGCACGGACCGCGCCGCCCATATCCTTGTTGTCGACGACAACGCCACCAACCGCATGGTTGCAGAGACCCTGTGCAGCATGTTCGGCTGCACCACGGAGCCCGCCGAGGATGGCGAGGAGGCGGTCGCGGCGGCCTCGACCGGCCGGTTCGACCTGATCCTGATGGACATCCGCATGCCGCGGATGGACGGCGTCGCGGCCACTCGCCGGATCCGGAGCCTTCCCGAGCCCGTGGGCCTGACCCCCATCATCGCCCTGACCGCCAACGCGGACGCGGAGGAGACCGCCGCCTACCTGGGTGCGGGCATGAACGGCGTGGTGGAGAAGCCCATGAAACCGGATCAATTGCTCCAGGTGGTGCGTGAGACCCTGGCCCTGGGTCGCACCGGCGCGGTCGCGGCCGCCTGACCCCTTTGCAAGGGCGACCCGGCGCTCCAGAGTAACGACCGGTATCCCGGAGGGCGCGGCATGGCGAGCTGGTACGAGCGGACAATCCTGCCACGGTTTCTGGCGTGCGCGTGTTCCGGCCCGCAGATGACGCGCCAGAGGGCGCGATTGGTGCCGAGGGCGAGCGGTCGCGTTCTCGAGCTCGGGGTCGGCATGGGCCTAAACCTGGCGTTCTATGATCCCTCACGCGTCACTTCCGTCAGCGGAGTCGACCCGGCGCCTGAGCTACGCGCCATGGCGGAGGCGGCGCCGAGGCCTGAGGGTCTCGCCGTCGAGATCTTCCCAGGTGTCGCCGAGGACCTTCCCTTCGAAGCGTCCAGCTTTGACAGCGTGGTCTGCACCTTCACCCTGTGTTCGGTCCACTCTCCCGAACGCGCCCTCGCTGAGGCCCGCCGGGTCCTCAGACCCGGTGGGCGCCTCTTCTACTGCGAGCATGGCCTTGCCCCGGAGCCTGACGTCGCCCGCTGGCAAAGGCGAATAGAGCCGGTCTGGAAGCGCCTGGCCGGCGGATGCCGCCTGACGCGCCCCATACTCCCCCTCCTGGCGGGCGCAGGCTTCGCCATCGACAACGCCGAATGCGGCTTCTTGCCCAAGGTCCCGCGGTTCGCGGGTTGGAACATGATGGGCGAGGCGACACAGGGTTAGCGCACCTTAGCCGTCCCGCTTTCCGGACCGTTTACCCGACCTGCGGTCTCTGGGACGCAGGAACGGAATCGAGGAAGGAGTCCCGGACTTGGGGACCTATTACTACGCGAGCCACACCTATCAGATCGTCAAGACCGCCATGACCTGGGCGGCCGCAAAGGCCTGGGCCGAAGGGCAGGGCGGGCACCTGGCCTACATCACGAGCTCAAGCGAGAACCAGGCTTTGGTCAGCATGACGCAGCTGACGACCGGCCTGGACATGGCGCCCAGCGCCAGCGACGGAGGCGGTGCGCGCTATCTCTGGCTGGGCGGATCGGATGCGGCGGTTGAGGGGACCTGGCGCTGGGGCGACGGGACCCTGGTGACCTCGGGCTATTCCAACTGGGGCGCAGGCGCCCTCGGCGTAGAGCCTGACGACTTTGGTGGCGTCCAGGACGCCATGGCCTTTGGCCTTCAGTCCTGGCCCCAGCCCTCGGGCGGTATCGGGGTGGCCTATAAGTGGAACGACGTGAATCCCGCCAACAGCCTCTACTTTGTGGTGGAGTGGGACTACATCCGGGGGACATCGGGGGCCGACACGATCAGCCGGACTGGCGGAGAGACGGTCTACGGCCTGGAGGGTAACGACATCATCACCCTGGCCTCAGGTACGAACGTCCTGCGCGGTGATGCGGGAGACGACTCCCTCTCCGGCGGGTCCGGCTTCGACGACATGCATGGGAACATGGGCAGCGACTCCCTTCGCGGCAACGACGGCGACGACTGGGTCGTGGGCGGCAAGGACAACGACCTGCTGTTCGGTGACGCCGGATTCGACATCGTCTACGGCAACATGGGCAATGACACCGTCGATGGCGGGGCCGGGAACGACTGGGTGCGCGGCGGCCAGGGCGACGACACGGTCATGGGCGGGGCCGGCGACGACTGGCTCTGGGGCGACAAGGGGAATGACACCCTCAGCGGCGGCGCGGGCGCAGACCTGTTCCACAGCCTGGCGGGCGCCGGTATCGACCGGATCACGGACTTCTCCTACGCTGAGGGCGACCGGCTGAAGCTGGAGGGGAGCCCCTCGCGCACCGTCGCCCAGGTGGGCGCGGACGTCGTCGTCGACATGGGCAATGGCGACCAGGTCATCCTTGTGGGCGTCACCCTCGCCAGCCTGGGCAGTGGATGGATCGTCTAGGCTTCCCGAAGCCGACGCGGCATCGGATTCGGCCGGCCCTTCGGTCGGAGCTTGCCGCCGTCCGCGCGATAGAGCGCGGGGCCGCGCAGAGATTCGAGGGGACGGCGGAGGCCTGGATCGCGCAGGATCCGCCGGCGCCGGAGGCCCTGCTCGACGCCCGGCTGGAGGCGGGCGGGCTGTGGGTCGCCTGCCTTGACGGCGAAAAGCCCGTCGCGGCGCTCCGGTTCCATCCGCTGGAGGGCGGTCTCTATATCGAGCAGCTTGACGTCCTGCCGGAGTTCGCAGGCATGCGGCTTGGCGCAGCCCTTCTGGACCGCGCGGAGGAGGTGGCCCGGCTGGCGGGCCTTCCGGCCCTCTTGCTCTCGACCTTCCGGGACATTCCCTGGAATGCGCCCTGGTACGCCCGGATCGGGTTCGAGGTCATCGACGTCCTTCCGCCCGAACTGGAAGCTCTCCGGAGCGAGCACCTTGCCCGCGGTCTCGATGAAGGCCGAAGGGTGTTCATGAGACGGGACATCCATCAGCCGGACACGGCGGGCTGATCCCGGATCAATCCCGGTGTGACCCCGGCCCTTCCTCCTGGTCTCGGGACCGGCCGCTCAGTCCGACGCCGCCGCCGCAACCCCGCCCCAGGCGGACAGGCCCAGGAGAAAGCCAAAGTCGTACCAGCCGCCGGCATTAGGGAAGGCGTAGACCCGGATCTCTGAGTTGAAGATATGGGCGATCAGGGCGAACCAACTCAGAAATCCATGAATGAGGCCCAGGAAGAACCCTGGCGCATCCGGGGGCGGAGCGTAGGGTTGGGTCGCGCAAGCTCCCAAGGCGAGGAGCACCGCGACAGCCACAACGTGGCCTTTGCGCGGGAAGACGCGGGGTCGCCTCATTTTGCTCAGTCTGGTCCAGATCGACATGATCAGCGCCGCCTCGCTCGCTCAATCTCCCCCCAAGGGTCAGTGTGAACCAAGGCGCGAGCGATGCGAAGGGCTTAGGTCTTGGGGACGGCAAGGCGCCGTCTGGCAGGCGAAGCGGGGTCAGAGGTCTTGGTAGCTGGGGGCGGGATCGAACCGCCGACCTGTGGGTTATGAATCCACCGCTCTAACCATCTGAGCTACCCAGCCGCCGGGCCTTTCGGCGAGGGGCGGTTTATAGGGTCTGGCGCGGCGCGCTTCAAGCCGCTTGGGAAGCGGGGCCGGGCTTGCTAGGGTCGACCCTGCGATGAGCGTCCTGCATCTCCTGGGAACGGCCGGCGAAGGCGGCGCGGAGACCTATTTCGTCGACCTGGTCACGGCCCTGGCCGGGGCCGGGGTGGCGCAGTCGGCGGCGATCCGCAGCAATCCGCATCGGCAGGCGGCCCTTTCTGCAGCCGGGGTCCCGACCCGGGTGCTGAGGTTCGGCGGCCCCCTTGATCTCCTGACCACGCCCCTGACCGGCCGGTTTGCCCACCGCTCCGGGGCCCGCCTCACCCTGGCCTGGATGAACCGCGCCGCCCGGCATGCGCCAAAGGGGCCCTGGGCCCGGGTCGGCCGGCTCGGGGGTTACTACAACCTCAAGTACTATCGCGGCTTCGACGCCCTGGTGGCCAATACCGAGGACATCGCCGACTGGATCGTCGCCCAGGGCTGGCCGGCGGGGCGGGTCCGCTGCATCCCCAACTTCGCCGCCCCCGCCGCGGACGCCCGTCCGGTGGAGCGGTCCGCCCTCGATACCCCAGAGGGTGCGCCCCTGCTGCTGGCCATGGGCCGGCTGCACGAGGCCAAGGCTCATGACGTGGCCCTGGAGGCCCTGGCGCGCCTGCCGGACGCCTTTCTCTGGATCGCCGGCGCCGGCCCGGAGGAGGGGCGGCTGAAGGCTCTGGCCGAGGGGCTGGGCCTGTCGGGGCGGGTGCGTTTCCTGGGCTGGCGCACCGACGCCTCGGCCCTCTACCGCACAGCGGACCTGTGCCTCTTTCCTTCCCGCTACGAGCCCCTGGGCAATGTGGTCATCCAGGCCTGGGCGCACGGCCTGCCCGTGGTGGCCGCCGCAGCCACCGGTCCGGCGGCCCTGATCCGGGACGGGCAGGACGGGCGCCTGGTTCCGGTGGACGACCCCGCCGCCCTGGCCGACGCCGCCCGCGACCTGCTGGACGATCCCGCCGCCCGCGCCCGACTGGCCGGGGCCGGCCTCGCCCGGGTCGCCGGGGAATTATCTCCCGAGGCCGTCGGCACCCGCTGGCGCGAGCTCTTCACCGAGTACGGGGCGGGCTGATGTGCGGCATAGCCGGCGTGCTGAACGGCGAACGCCTCGCCGCAGACCTGATCGCCGCCCTGGCGCACCGGGGCCCTGACGGCATCCGAACCGAGAGCCTGCCTGGCGCGAACCTCGCTCACGCCCGCCTGTCCATCATCGACCTGGAGGGGGGCTGGCAACCCCTGCACGCCGCCGGCTCCGTGGTGGTGGGCAATGGCGAGATCTACAACTACCTCGAGCTGGCCCAGGACCATGGACTCGGCTCCCTCCTGGCCACGGGCTCGGACTTCGAGCCCCTCCTGCACCTCTACGCCCGGGAGGGGCCGGACGCGTTCCGCCGGCTACGGGGCATGTACGCCTTCTGCCTCGTGGGCGGCGACGGCCGCACCTGGCTGGTGCGGGACCCCTTCGGCATCAAGCCCCTCTACATCCTGGAGCGCGACGGGGCTGTCATCTTCGCCTCCGAGCCCCGGGCCTTCCTGGCCGCCGGCCTGATCGATCCGGTGATGGACGCCTCTGCAGCGGAAGACCTCCTGGGCCTGTCCTACACCACAGGGGAGGCGACCATCTTCCCGGCCTTGCGCCGGTTGGCGCCCGGCGAGATCCTGGAGGTCACGCCTGCGGGGCTCGTCGCTCACGAGACCCGGCCCTGCCTGCCGGCCCGGTCGCCCCGGCGGGCGACGGACGAGGCCGCCCTGGTCGCCCAGCTGGACGCGGTGCTGGAGGAGAGCGTCCGGGTGCACCAGAGGTCCGACGCGCCCTTCGGCCTCTTCCTGTCCGGAGGGATCGACAGCGCCGCCATCGCCACCCTGATGGCCCGGCTCGCGGAGCGGCCGGTCACGGCCTTCACCTGCGGGTTCGACCTTCCCGGCCCCGCCGACGAACGCGGCCAGGCCGAGCGGGTGGCCCGAGCCCTGGACCTCGATTGGCGCGAGGTGCGCTTCGACGAGACCGAGTTCTGGCGCCTGCTGCCTCGGGTGGCCCTGGCCCTGGACGATCCCACGGCGGACTACGCCGCCCTGCCCACCTACCGGCTGGCCGAGGCGGCCCGGGACACCCTGCGCGTGGTGCTGACGGGGGAGGGGGGCGACGAGCTGTTCGGAGGTTACGGCCGCTATCGCCGGGCGCTTCGGCCGGCCCTG
>CANGRP010000066.1 GCA_947456005.1 Caulobacteraceae bacterium | reverse complement strand
GGCGGTGGAGGCCTGGGCGCAGAACCTCCTCAATGAGACCTACTACCAGGTCGCCTTTGACGCGCCGTTCCAGCCGGGCTCGTTCGATGCGTTCCTCGGCCAGCCGCGGACCTACGGGCTGACCCTGCGCTTCACCTACTGATCCCCTCGAAAGAGGCCTCAGATGCGCCGCCCTCCGGAAACGGGGGGCGGCGTTTTCTTTGGGGGATCGGGGCCTGGGCGCGCGCGTGGACACCTTCCCGGGCGGGGCTCAGGATACCGGCTCATCAAAATGAGCCGGGGACAGGCCCGGCGGCCAGGGCAGGGAGGCCGACATGGCGGACGGTGAGATTCAGATGAAGGCGAATTTCCACGCCATGGTCGAGGGCACGGCCGAGGACTGGGCGGCCATCGGCCGCGCCGGCGCCCCCTTCAACCTCGAATTTCCCAACCGGTTGATCGCTCACCTGAAGATGCTCGAGGAGGATGCCGGCGGCTTCGCCGTGACCCGGCTGGAGCACTCGCTGCAGACCGCCACCCGCGCCCATCGGGACGGTCGTGACGAGGAATACGTGGTCTGCGCCCTGCTCCATGACGTGGGCGACATCCTGGCGCCGTCCAATCACGCCGAGCTGGGGGCCATGATCCTGAAGCCCTACATCTCCGAGCAGAACTACTGGATGATGGACAAGCACGGTATCTTCCAGGGCTACTACTTCTTCCACCACCTGGGCCTGGACCGCGACATGCGCGACGAGTTCCGGGGCCATCCCTGGTTCGAGTACACGGCGCAGTTCTGCCACCTCTACGACCAGAACAGCTTCGACCCGGGCTATGACTCCATGCCCCTGTCGGCCTTCGAGCCCATGATCCACCGCGTGACGGCCCAGCCCAAGCGCTCGATCTACCGCCGCAAGGACGCCTGAGGGAGCGGGGCCGCTCGGCCCCGGGCTGGCCCGCATGGCCTTTGAAGACATCCTCTACGAGGTGGAGGCGGGGGTGGCGACGGTCACCCTTAACCGCCCTGACCGGCTAAACGCCTGGCGGGGCGTGATGGAGGCCGAGCTCCGCCAGGCCATGCGCCTGGCGGCGGACGACGCCGAGGTGAAGGTCATCGTCCTGACCGGCGCCGGGCGCGGCTTCTGCGCCGGTGCGGACATGGACGTCCTGCAGGGCGCCGTCTCGGCGGGAGGAACCGGCGGCGAGGCGCCGGACGCCTTCGACCCGGCCTCGCGCCCGGACTTCCGCCTGCAGTACCCCTATTTCCCGGCCGTCCCGAAGCCGATCCTCGGGGCGATCAACGGCGCCTGCGCCGGCCTGGGCATGGTGATGGCCCTCTACACCGACATCCGGTTCGCCTCGGAGGCGACGGTCTTCACCACCGCCTTCTCGCGCCGGGGCCTGATCGCCGAGCATGGGATGTCCTGGCTCCTGCCGCGGATCGTCGGCATGGCCAACGCCGCCGACCTGCTCTACTCAGCCCGCCGTGTCGACGCCGCCGAGGCCCTGAGGATCGGCCTGGTCAACCGGGTCTTCCCGGCCGCCACCTTCCGGAACGAGGTCATGGCCTACGCCCGGATGCTCGCCAGCGAGGTTTCCCCCCGCTCCCTCGCCGTCATGAAGCGCGAGCTGTGGAACAGCCCGTTCCAGTCCCTCTCCGAGGCCATCGTCGACGCCAACGCCGACATGGCCCTCAGCCTGAAGTCCGAGGACTTCAAGGAGGGCGTCGCCCACTTCCTCGAGAAGCGCCCGGCGAGGTTCACAGGGCGTTGAGACCTGCGGGTTCCAGTCGGGGAGGGCGTTCAGGTGGGGCGTGAGGCCGTCAAGTCGGCGGACGGCGCGGCCGTGCTCGCCGTCTACCTGCGGCCCGAAGGGCGCCGGCTGTCGGCGCTCGCCCTCTTCCTGGTGGCCGGCACGGCGGTCCAGCTGGCCTCGCCCCAGATCATCCGCGCCTTCATCGACACGGCCGCGCAGGGCGGCCCGGACGCTTCGGTGGAGCGCCTCTGGATGCTGGCCGGCCTGTTCATCGCCGTCACCCTGCTGGCCCAGGTCCTGCAGATCGGCTCCACCTATTTCAGCGAACAGCTGGGCTGGTCGGCCACCAACCGCATGCGACAGGACCTGGCCGAACACGCCCTGCGGCTGGACATGGCCTTCCACACGGCCAAGTCGCCGGGCGAGCTGATCGAGAGGGTGGACGGGGACGTGGCCGCCCTGGCCGCCTTCTTCTCCCAGTTCATCCTGCAGATCATCGGCGGCGCCCTGCTGCTGGCCGGCATACTGGGGGTCCTCTACCTGCAGGACTGGCGGATCGGGGTCCTGCTGACCGGCTTCGCCGTCGTCGCGGGCCTGGTCCTCCACGCCATCCGCCAGATCGCCGGCGGGCGCTGGGAGCGCCTCCGGGAGGCCTGGTCGGCCTTCTCGGGCTTCCTGGAAGAGCGGCTTGCGGGCCTGGATGACGTTCGGGCCAATGGCGGCGGCCCCCATGTCATGCGGCGCATGGCCGAGGTCAATGCGGAGCTTCTGGTCGCCAATGTCGACGCCGCCCGCCGGGGCCACTGGATCTTCCTGACCGCCAGCGCCCTCTTCTCCATCGGCTTCGGCCTGGCCCTCGCCCTCGGCGTCTGGCTGTTCCAGCGCGGCGAGGCGACCATCGGCACCGTCTTCATGTTCATGCAGTACGCCGGGATGATGGCCCTGCCGATCATGCTGATCGGCCAGCAGCTGCAGCAGTTCCAGGCGGCCTCGGCCAGCCTGAAGCGGATCGGCGACCTGCGCGCCATCACGCCCACCCTCACCGACGGGCCGGGCGCCGGGTGGGAGGGCTTGCGCACCCAGGCGCCGGTCGTCGGCTTCAAGGACATGACCTTCGCCTATCGTGAAGACACCCCGATCATCCGGAACCTCGACCTGGAGGTCCCCGCCGGCGAGGTCATCGGCCTCCTGGGCCGGACGGGCAGCGGCAAGACCACACTGACCCGCCTGCTCTTCCGGCTCTACGACCCGCAGGGCGGGGCCGTCACCCTCGATGGGACGGACATCAGGTCGGCGCGCTTGTCCGAACTGCGCGGGCGGATCGGCCTGGTCACCCAGGAGGTCCAGCTCTTCGACGCCAGCATCCGGGACAACGCCAGCCTCTTCGATCCCGCCATCGATGACGCCCGGATCATTGAGGTGCTGACGGACCTGGGCCTGGGAGACTGGCTGTCCCGCCAGCCCCAGGGGCTGGGCACGGTGCTGCGGGCCGGCGGCGGGCTGTCGGCCGGCGAGGCCCAGCTTCTGGCCTTCGCCCGGGTCTTCCTGAAGGACCCCGGCCTGGTGGTGCTGGATGAGGCCTCGTCTCGCCTTGATCCGGCGACGGACCAGATGATCGAGCGCGCCCTGGACCGGCTGCTCGGGGCGGACGGCTCGGGACGGCGGCGCACCGCCATCATCATCGCGCACAAGCTATCCACCGTGCAGAGGGCCGACCGGATCGCCATCCTCGACCAGGGCCGCCTCGTGGAGACCGGCCGGAGGACAGAGCTGGAGGCGGACCCGGAGTCGGCCTACGCTCGCCTGCTGCGCACCGGCCTTGCGGAGGTCATGGGGTGAGCGAGGTCGACGGCGCCCGGACCGACCCCGAGACCGGGGACATCCCGCCGCCCCTGCCGGCGCCGGACCAGACCGCCTTCCGCCAGGCCGTGCGGATCGCCGCGGCCCGGCCCTGGCTCTTCGGCGTCAGCATGGCGCTCTACGCCGCCTTCTACGCCCTGCCCCTCCTGTCCGGCATCGTGCAGAGGGAGATCTTCGACAACCTGTCCGGCCATGCCCAGGCGGGGTTCAACGTCTGGACCCTGGTCGGGCTGTGGTTCGCCGCCCAGCTTTCGCCCCTGTTCGTGTCGTACTTCACGCCCTGGGCCTTCGTGACCTTCACCTCGGCCTCACGGCTGATGATCCGCTCCAACATGATGGGCTGGATCATGTTCGCCAGGGGCCCGCGAGTGTCACCCGGCACCTCGGGCGAGGCGCTGAGCCGCTTTCGGGACGACGTCGCCGAGGTCATCGCCTTCATGGAGGGCTGGGCCGAGACCTTCGGCCAGGCGGTCTTTGCGGTCCTCGCCCT
The DNA here is from genome assembly GCA_947456005.1 of Caulobacteraceae bacterium. Taxonomy (GTDB): domain Bacteria; phylum Pseudomonadota; class Alphaproteobacteria; order Caulobacterales; family Caulobacteraceae; genus Phenylobacterium. The sequence continues at coordinate 6,504 of CANGRP010000066.1, read as the reverse complement.
CATCATCATGTGGCGGATCAACATGCCGGTGACCCTGGCCATCATCCTGCCGATGATCCTGATGGTCTTCATCACCCAGAAGATCACCGCCGGCATCCACCGCTATTCCCGCGTGGCCCGGGAGGCCGAGGCCAAGGTCACCTCCTTCGTCGGCGAGACCTTCACCGCTGTCCAGGCCGTCCGGGTGGCGGGCGCCGAGGACCGGGTCCTGGGCCGGTTGTCGGACCTCAACGAGACCCGGCGGACGACGGCCGTGCGTCACCGGATCTATGTCACCCTTCTGGACACCTTCGGCGCCGGGACCTCCAGCCTGGCCCTGGGCCTGATCCTGCTGCTGGCGGCGGGCGCCATGAAGGCGGGCGAGTTTTCGGTGGGCGACTTCACCCTCTTCGCCGCCTATGTCGGCGCCGCGACCTCGGCCCCCCGCTGGCTGGGCCGGCTCCTGGCCCGTAAGCGCACCGCCGACGTCGCCCTGATGCGCATCGAGACCCTGCTGGGCGACGCCCCGCGCGAGCGGATCACCGAGGCTCAGCCCCAGGCGCCCGAACCCACCGGTCGCCACGACCCCCTGCGCACCCTGGAGGTGCGCGGCCTGACCTGCCGGCACGGCGGAACCGGGAACGGCGTGGAGGATGTCAGCTTCACCCTCGAGCGCGGCACGGTGACCATCGTCACGGGCCGGGTGGGGTCGGGCAAGACGACCCTCCTGAGGGGTCTGCTGGGGCTCCTGCCCGCCCAGGCCGGCGAGGTGTTCTGGAACGGCGAGCGCGTCGACGACCCCGCCACCTTCCTGACGCCGCCGCGCTGCGCCTACACCGGCCAGACCCCTCGTCTCTTCACCGAGACCCTGGGCGACAACATCGCCATGGGCCTGGACCTCTCTCCCGCGGACTTCGACCGGGCCGTCCACCTGGCGGTGATGGAGGAGGACGTGGCGCGCCTGGCCGAGGGGCTGGACACCCGGGTCGGCACCCGGGGCGTGACCCTCTCCGGCGGCCAGGTGCAGCGGTCGGCGGCGGCCCGCATGTTCGCCCGGCGGCCGGACCTGCTTGTCTTCGACGACGCCTCCAGCGCCCTGGACGTGCGCACCGAGCACGCCTTCTGGACCCGCCTGTTCGAGCAGGAGGGCGACCGCCCCACCTGCCTCGCCGTCTCCCACCGGCTGGAGGCCTACCGCCGGGCCGACCAGATCCTGGTGGTCGAGGGCGGGCGGATCGCGGCGCGAGGCGACCTTCGCACACTCCTGAAGGACAGCCCCCTGTTCCACGAAATCTGGACCGAAACCCTCAAGGCCCACGCCCACGGCGAGGAGGCCGTTGCGCTCCCGACCTGAGGCTGACGCCCGCACCCTTGCCCTGTCGGTCCCGGCGCCGCACAGTTTCCATACGTATCGTTCAAAACCCCGGAGAGCCTCCCGTGAAGACCCGCATTACTGAACTATTCGGCATCGAGCACCCCATCGTCCAGGGGGGCATGCACTTCGTCGGCCTCGCCGAGATGGCCGCCGCCGTCTCCAACGCCGGGGGGCTGGGCATCATCACCGGCCTGACCCAGCGCACCCCGGACGACCTCGGCAAGGAGATCCGCCGCTGCAGGGAGATGACCGACAAGCCCTTCGGCGTGAACCTGACCTTCCTGCCCTCGATCAATCCGCCGGACTATCCGGGCTACATCAGGGCGATCATCGACAACGGCGTGAAGATCGTCGAGACCGCCGGCAACAACCCCCAGAAGTACATGCCCGACCTGAAGGCCGCCGGGGTGAAGGTGATCCACAAGTGCACCTCGGTCCGCCACTCCCTGAAGGCCGAGGCCGTGGGCTGCGACGCCATCAGCGTCGACGGCTTCGAGTGCGGCGGCCATCCCGGCGAGGATGACGTGCCCAACTTCATCCTCCTGCCCCGGGCGGCCGAGGAGCTGAAGATCCCCTTCGTCGCCTCCGGCGGCGTGGCCAACGGCAAGCAGCTGGCGGCGGCCCTGGCCCTCGGCGCCGAGGGCATCAACATGGGCACCCGCTTCATCGCCACGAAGGAGGCCCCGGTCCACGACAACGTCAAGCAGGCCATCGTGGACGCCTCCGAGCTGGACACCCGCCTGGTCATGCGCCCCCTGCGCAACACCGAGCGCGTGCTGAACAACGCCGCCGTCCAGCGCCTGCTGGAGAAGGAGAAGGCCCTGGGCCCCAACCTGAAGTTCGAGGACATCATCCATGAGGTGGGCGGGGTCTATCCGCGCATCATGCAGGATGGCGAGATGGACGCCGGCGCCTGGTCCTGCGGCATGGTGGTGGGCCTGATCCACGACGTCCCCACCTGCAAGGAACTGATCGAGGGCATCGTCGCCGAGGCCGAGGAGATCATCCGCGGCCGCCTCGCGCGCTTCGCCTGACCTGACCAGAGCACACCGGAACCCAGGAGCCCCCGCCATGACCCAGGACCTGACCCGCGCCTCCGCCGCTGAGCTTTCGGGCCTCTACGCCGCCCGCAAGGCCTCGCCCGTCGAGGTCCTGGAAGCGGTCCTGGACAAGGCGGCCCGGCTCAATCCGGTGCTCAACGCCCTGCCCCTGATCGACGCCGACGGCGCCCGGGCCCAGGCCAGGGCGTCCGAGGCCCGCTGGGCCAAGGGCGAGCCCCTGTCGCCCATCGACGGGGTCCCGGTCTCGATCAAGGAGCTGATCAAGGTGAAGGGCTGGCCCCTCACCATGGCCAGCCAGCTGACCGACAAGACCCCGCAGACGGAGGACGCCACCACCGTCTCCCGCCTGCGGGAAGCCGGGACCGTGATCTTCGCCTCCAACTCCAGCCCCGAATACGGGTTCAAGGGGGTGACGGACTCGCCGCTGAACGGGATCACCCGCAACCCCTGGAACACCGAGCGGACGCCGGGGGGCTCCTCCGGCGGCGCCGGGGCGGCGGTGGCCGCGGGGATCGGGCCCCTGTCCATCGGCACGGATGGCGGCGGCTCGGTGCGGATCCCGGCGGCCTGCACGGGGCTGGTGGGGCTGAAGGCCACCTACGGCCGCATCCCCGCCTGGCCCGCCTCCATGCACGGGGACCTGGCCAATACCGGCCCCATGACCCGCACGACCCGCGACGCGGCGCTGATGCTCAACGTGCTGAAGGGAAGCGACGTCCGCGACCCCCTGGCCCTGCCGCCCACGGACGTCGACTTCGTCGCCGGCCTGAACCGCAGCCTGAAGGGGCTGAAGGTCGGCCTGGTCCTGAAGTTCGGCGACTTCCACCTCGATCCCGAAGTCGCGGCGGCGATCCTGAAGGCCGCCGACCGATTCCGCGCCCTGGGCTGCGAGGTGGTTCCCATCACCCCGCCCACCGAGAATGGCGAGACCGGGCGCATCTTCGTCGCCCACTGGTTCGCCGCCCTGCAGCGCCTGCTGCAGCTCTACCCCGAGGCGCGCCACGGCGAGTTCGACCCGGCCCTCTACGAGCAGGCCAAGATCGGCGCCCAGCTGGACGTCAAGACCATCATCGATTCCCAGGTCCGTCGCCGCGAGATGGCCCACGCCTGGAACCAGGTCTTCGCCGAGTACGACCTCGTCCTGTCGCCCACCATGTCGACCCTGCCCCCGCAGGTGGGACGAAACGTCCCCGACGGGCCGGACGGACGGCCCAACCCCTACTGGACCAACACCGCCATCTTCAACCTGACGCGCCATCCGGCGGTGTCGGTTCCCTGCGGGATCTCCAGCATCGGCACGCCCTTCGGCCTGCAGATCGCCGCCGCCCATTCCCGCGACGACCTGGTCCTGGCGGCCGCCGAGGCCTTCGAACGCCAGGACCCCCTGGCCTTCCCGCACCTGTAAGGAGACGCCCATGGCCGTCTACAACGCCAGGGCCGCCCTGCCGGGCGGCGGCCCCGCCGCCTGGGGCGAGCCGGTCCGCATCGCCTATGACCGCCGGGACATCCTGCTCTACGCCGTCGGGATCAACAGCCGGGACCTGAGGTTCATCTTCGAGGGCCACAAGGACTTCGCCGTCTTCCCGACCTTCCCCATCCGCTGGGGCGGGGCCGGGGCGGTGGTGGACCGCGCCGCCATCCCGCCCTCGCCCGGCCCCCTGACCATCGACGCCGAGCGCTACCTGGAGGTGGTCCGCCCCCTGCCCCTCGGGGGCGAGGTCAGCGTGGTCTCGCGCCTGATCGGCGTGCACCCCCGCGGCAAGGGCGCCGGCTTCGTCGAGTACGAGAGCGAGGTCCGCGACGCCGACGGCCAGGTCTGCGTGAAGATGGTCTCGGGCTCCTTCCGCCGGGGCGTCGAGCGCCTGGGCGACATCGAGCCCTTCGAGGGGGCGGGGACCACCTTCTCGGCCCCCGTCACCGTTCCTGACCGGGCGCCGGACGTGGAGACCGGGGCGCACATCCCCGAGAACCAGGCCGACATCTATCGCCTGTCCGGCGACTACAACCCCCTGCACATCGACCCGGAAGCGGCCCGGTTCGGCGGCTTCGACAAACCGATCCTGCACGGCCTGTGCACCTTTGGCCACTGCGCCCACCTGCTCCTCTCCGCCCTCTGCGAAGGTGATCCTGCGCGCTTCCGAAAGATCAAGGTGCGCTTCTCCTCGCCGGTCCTGCCGGGCGACGACCTGAAGGTCCTGGCCTGGAAGGACGGTCCCGGCCGGGTGATCTTCGAAGCCCGGGTCGGCGAACGCACCGTCGTCTCCCACGCCTGGTTCGAGTACGCCTGAAGGCGGAGACCGGGGGGCCTCGACGTCCGAAGGAGGGCGGGTTTGGTCAGAGTCGTCTGCGAATGGGACCTTGCCGGCATAGAGGCCTGGAAGGAGCGTGCGGACGTCTTTGTCATTGTCGACGTCCTTTCGTTCTCCACTTCCGTATCGGTGGCTCTGGATCGCGGGGCGACCGTTATTCCCTTTCCTTACGGCGACGCGGCGGCGGCGGAACGGGCTGCGGCCAGTCTCGGAGCCGTCGCCGCTTCGAAGGACAGAACCCGCAGCCCAAGCCTCTCGCCTTCGAGCCTGAGAGATCTTCCCGCGAACACCCGGCTCCTCCTGCCCTCGCCCAACGGATCCCGGCTGTCCCTGGCGACAGGATCGACGCCGACCTTCTGCGCCAGCTTGCGCAATGCCCAGGCGACAGCCGCGGCGGCGCGCCGGACAGCAGGCGCCGAGGGTGTGATCGCCGTCATTCCCGCCGGAGAAAGATGGGACGATGGGAGCCTTCGCCCCGCTCTGGAAGACTGGCTTGGCGCCGGCGCCGTGATTGCTGCGCTCGGTGGAATCCCAAACGCCGAGGCGGACCTGGCCGCTTCCGCGTTCGCGCGGGCGCTCAAGCGCCTCGGAGACATGATCCGGACGAGCCGGTCTGGACTTGAGCTGTCCGAACGCGGCTTCGCGGCGGACCTGGACATCGCCCTGGAAATCGACTCGAGCCGGACCGCCCCCCGACTGGTGGACGGCCAGTATTCCAACGACGCCCATCCTGAGAATCTGGTCGTGAAGGCCCCCTGACGCTGGGTCATGTTTGACAGGAGGGGCTTGCCTCCCGGATGGTAGGAATAACCGCTGGCCCGCAGAGCCCGGTGACCATCTTTGTTGCGAAATCCCGTCAGGTCGGCGAATGTCCAAGTGTGACGTCGTGGGCGTCTGAAGCCGTTCTAGAAGGTGTGATGCCCGATCAAGTCGATTTCCATGCGATCGCCGATGAGCTCCGGCAGATCGCCGACATGGGTTCGACCTATTCCAGGGATTCCTACGATCTTGAGCGCTTCAACCGCACCCGTCAGCTCAGCGCCAGGCTTGTCGCCCTCATCGAGCGTCGCGCTTCAGCCGAAGTCCTCGAAGAGTACACCGACCGGTTCGATCACCTGAGTCCGCTGGTCGGCGGCGACGCCGTGGTTGTGCATGAGGGGCGGATCCTCTTGGTGCGGCGACGCGACGACGGCTTGTGGGCGATGCCCGGGGGCCTTGTGGAGGTCGGCGAGACCGTGGCGGAGGCGGCCACCCGGGAGCTCTGGGAGGAGACCGGGGTGCGGGCGAAGCCCTCACGCTGGCTCGGAGCCTGGGACTCACGGCGGGTGGGGACGAGAAGCCGGATGCAGTTCATTCATATGGTGATGCTCATGGATGAGATCGATACAGCCGGAATGGTCGAAAGCACCAACGAAACGGCGGCGGTCGCCTTCCATGATGCGCGACGCCTTCCGCCGCTTTCCCATGGCCACGCGGTCATTGTCCCGCAGGTCCTCGACATGCTCAACAAGGCGACCGAGGGCTTACCGCTGAACCCTTGGTTTGATCGCTAGCCCGGCGGGCGCCGGCCTCCCGTGAGCACGCCGGCGCTTTGAACATCCGCGGGGGTGTTGAGATTGAAGCACCACTCGAACTCCCAAGTCTCGACCGGCGTCTCCAGTCCCGTCATGGTGTTGAGGAACCGCTCCCACCGGGCGTCCTGCGCCTTCCAGACATGCTCAAGCACGTCACGCGCCCGGGGAGTCCAGGCATGGCATCCCGCCGTCATGTGTGTCGGGCC
>CANGRP010000065.1 GCA_947456005.1 Caulobacteraceae bacterium | reverse complement strand
GTTGGCGCTGCGACCGGCGGGGCGGTCCCCCAACTGGCCCGCATGCCCCTCGAGGGCGCCGCCTCATACCACAAAATGCGAACCATGCGCCTGGCCCGGGACCGGTAAATCGAAGCCGGTAGCGAGGCCGCCGCCACAGGGTTCCGCGACACCGTCGCCAGGACCCTCAAGGACTCCAGCCGTTTCCGCGACATCGTCGCCCAGAGCGCCTTCCAGCTGGCCTATCAGCCCGTCGTCTCCCTTGCGACCGGCGAGCTGCACCATTTCGAGGCCCTGGCCCGGTTCTCCAAGGACACCAGCCCCGCCGAGACCATCCAGCTCGCCGAGGACCTGGAGATGATCCAGGCCTTCGACCTGTCGGTCGTCCGCAGTATTGTCCGGGAGCTCCGCGCCCAGCCCAAGGCGACGCGGATCGCCGCCAACCTCAGCGCACACTCCTTGATGATCGACGGCTTCCTCGACGAGATGCTGGGCCTGGTGGGCGACTCCCAGGACCTGCGCCGGCGGCTGATCCTCGAGATCACCGAGACCCGGAAGATCCAGGACCTGGACCACGCCAACACGCTGATCGGCCGGCTGCGGAGCGCCGGGCACATTGTCTGCCTGGACGATTTCGGCGCCGGGGCGGCCTCCCTCGACTACCTGCGACGGCTGGAGGTCGACTTCATCAAGATCGATGGGCGCTACATCCAGTCCATGACCGAAGGCTCGCGGGACGCCCTCGTGGTCAAGCACCTCGTCGCCCTGTGCCAGGAGCTGGGCGTGGCGACGATCGCCGAGATGGTCGAGACGGACGACGTGGCGCGTCTGTCCCGGGACCTGGGTGTCGAGCTGGGCCAGGGCTGGGCCTTCTCCAAGCCCCTGGATACGCCGAGATGGCGCCCTGCGCCCCCGCCGCCAAAGCCGGCCCGGACCCGCTCGGGCGCCCGGGAAGTCTGGGGCTGACCAACCGGCGGTTGCCTGGGAGGCCAACTTCGGCGCAGGAAGGGGCCATGTCCCACGCCCTCCTCTGGTTCCGCCGCGACCTGCGACTGGTCGACAATCCAGCCCTTGCGGCAGCCCTCGCCGCGGACGCGGTGACCCCTGTCTACATCCTCGACGAGGGGCCGGATGTCCGGCCACAGGGAGGAGCCGCCCTGTGGTGGCTGAACCGGTCCCTGGCCGCCCTGGCGGCGGACCTGGAGAGCCGCGGATCCCGGCTCATCCTTCGTCGCGGCGACCCGGCGACTCTGGTTCCCGCCCTGGCCGCAGAAACCGGCGCGACCTCGGTCCACTGGAACGACCTCTTCGACCCCGGCCTGCAGGAGAGGGACGACCGGCTGGAGGCCCGGCTTTCGGCTGCAGGCCTCTCCGTGGGCCGCTGGAACGGCGCCCACCTCCTGCGGCCGGACGCCGTCACCACGCGCACGGGCGGCGCCTTTGGCGTCTTTACGCCCTTCTGGCGCGCCGCCCGCCCGGTCATCGCCGACCCGGGAAAGACCGAGCCGCCTGAGAGACTGCCCGCCCCGGTCGCCTGGCCGGCTTCCGAGGCCCTGGAATCCTGGGGCCTTCAGCCCAGGTCCCCCGACTGGTCCGCCGGGTTCGCAGGCTGGACCCCGGGGGAGGCCGGCGCCCGGGAGCGTCTCGGCGGGTTTCTCGCCCGGGGCCTGGCGGGATACGGCCGGGCGCGGGACTTCCCCGCCGAAGCGGGCGTCTCGCGGCTGTCCGCCCACCTGCACTTCGGCGAGATCAGCCCCTTCGCCCTCTGGCGCGGCGCCCTCAACGCCGTCGAAAGGGGCGCCGCCCCGGAAGCCGACGCCGAGAAGTTTCTGGCCGAGCTGGGCTGGCGCGAGTTCAACGCGGCGATTGGCGGTCGGGGGCGGGACCTGGCCCTCACCAGCTTCGATCCCCGCTTCGAGGCGGTCGCCTGGCGGACCGCCCCGCGCGACCTCGAGGCCTGGCGTCGGGGGCGGACCGGCTATCCCATCGTCGATGCGGGCATGCGCGAGCTCTGGACCACTGGATGGATGCACAACCGGGTCCGGATGATCTGCGCCTCCTTCCTGGCCAAGCACCTGCTCCTCGACTGGCGGGCGGGAGAGGCCTGGTTCTGGGACACCCTGGTGGACGCCGATCACGCCTCCAACGCCGGCAACTGGCAGTGGGTGGCGGGCAGCGGCGCCGATGCGGCCCCCTACTTCCGGATCTTCAGCCCCATGGCGCAGGGGGCGAAGTTCGATCCCGATGGGCGCTATGTCCGCAAGTGGGTTCCCGAGGTCGCCCGCCTGCCCGACCGCTGGCTCCACGCCCCCTGGACCGCGCCGCCGATGGTCCTCGACCAGGCCGGGGTCGGGCTGGGCCGGACCTATCCTGCGCCCATCGTGGACCACGACTTCGCCAGGGCCCGCGCCCTGGAGGCTTACGCGGTGGTCAAGGGCAGGTAGATTGCACCCCTAACCGGAGGATTCCCCATGCTTGGATACATGACCCTGGGCGCCAGCGACTTCGAGCGCGCCAAGACCTTCTACCGAGCGGTGCTCGCCCCCCTCGGGGCCAAGCCCGCCATGTCCGGCGACCGGATGGCGCTCTACTCCAATGGCACGGGCGCCATGCTCGGGGTCTGCATCCCCTACGACAAGGGCGCGGCGACCCCCGGCAACGGCGTCATGCCGGCCATCTCGGCGTCGAGCCGCGAGGTCGTGGACCAGGTCCACGCCGCAGCCCTCGCCAATGGCGCAACCTGCGAAGGCCCTCCGGGCGAGCGCATGCCCACCTTCTACGGCGCCTATTTCCGCGATCCGGACGGCAACAAGATCTGCGTCTACAAGATGGGCTGACCGGCGTGCGGGGCGCGGGGACCCTCAGGTCTCCAGACGCCCCGCCGCCTCCCACTCCAGGAAGGCGGGCCAGGTCAGGAGCCGTTCCATGTAGGTCGCAAGAGCCGGCGTCCCCGGCTCCACTGCGTAGGTGCGGAACCGCGTCGCCACCGGGGTGAAGAAGGCGTCGGCGATCGACCATTCACCCAACAGGAAGGGCCCGCCGCTGCGGCCCAGCAGGTCGGTCCAGAGGGCGCGCACCCTGGCGATGTCGGCCTTCGCCTCATCCGACAGTTCGATCGCCTCGACCGGCCGGGCCAGGTCCATCGGGCATTCCAGGCGCAAGGCCCGGAACCCGGCGTGCATCTCGCTGGCCGCACCCCGTCCCAGGGCCCGCAGGTCCGCATCCTCCGGCCAGAGCTTCGCCGCCGGGAAGGCCTCCGCGAGGTATTCGCAGGTGGCCAGGGACTCCGGAACGACAATCGTCCCGGTCTTGAGGGCCGGCACCCGGCCCGAGGGCGAGTGAGGCAGGATCTGCGCGCGGGTCTCTCCATCGGCCTGGTACAGCCGTATCAGCCGTTCATGGAAAGGCGCCCCGGTCCGCTTCAGGACCAGCCAGGGCCGCATCGACCAGCTCGACCAGCGCTTTGATCCGATAACCAGCTCCAGCATCATCCTCTCCGTCTCCCGAGGCGAGGCCTCGTCCCCCCTCAAGGGAGGTAATTGCCCGTGCGCGACGACGACGTCCAGACGGTGGACTCCCAGGCGCATGTCCATGGACAGGCTGAGGCGAGGAGGGGGACGGGCGCCGGTCTGTCCGGAAGAGGGCGCGGGTCGCCCGCTGGCCCGCCGCCGCCCTTTCAATTGAAAGTTAACGGCCCGGGCGCATCCTTCCCTTGCGGGGCCGGGAGGGCGTTCCGCAGGAGAGAGCGACATGTCGACCCGAAAGTCCGGCTTTACGCGTTACAGCTCCGATCACTTCGAGCCGCAGGAGGACATGGACCTCGCCGCCCAGCGCCGCCTGCGCGGCCAGCTCGAACACATCGACTACACCGTCTTCGCCTCCAACCGCGAGGTGATCCACGCCGCCCTCGGCAGCGCCGACGCGGAGAAGTTCCAGCGCCTCGCGGTCGCCGCCGCCCTGGCCCGCGCCCAGTGGGTCAAGGAAGCCCTGTCCATGGCCGAGAACCCCACCGGGTTCGAAACCCGCCAGGTCATGCGCCTGGCCGAGCTGCGCACCCGCTACGAGGAACTGTCCAGCGCCTACGAGGCCCTCCGGCGGATGGTGGAGCGGGGCTACATCTCCTACGCCACCCCTCCGGCGCCCGCCGGTTGAGACCACTGCGGTTGTGAAGCCGCACCGATCCGGTCCAAACTCCGCCCTACCTTCCTGGTGACCGGAGATCCCCCATGCCGCACGACCCTGCCCTCAGCCGATCGCTCCGGGGCTCCATCGCCCATGTCACCGGCGCCGGGTCCGGCATGGGTCGGGCCACCGCCGAGATCTTCGGGGCCGAAGGGGCGCATGTCGCCGTCACCGATTTCAACGGCGAGTCCGCGGAGGCTGCGGCGGACGCCATCCGGCGGGCCGGCGGCTCGGCCCAGGCCTGGGCCCTGGACGTCTCGGACGCCGGCCAGGTCCGCGCCGTCACCGAGGCCATCGCCGCCCGCTTCGGCGGCCTCGACATCCTGGTCAACAACGCCGGAATCTCGGCCTTCAGCCCCATCGACTCCCCGGACTATGACGCCGCCTGGGCCAAGTCCCTGGCCGTCCTCCTGACCGCGCACCAGCTGACCATCCGCGCCGCCCTGCCCTGGCTGCGCAAGTCAAAGGCCCCCCGCATCGTCAATATCGCCTCCACCGAGGCCCTCGGCGCCACAAGCCGCGACAGCCCCTACGCCGCCGCCAAGGCCGGCGTCACCGGCCTGACCCGCGCCCTGGCGGTCGAGCTGGGCCGCGAGGGCATCACCGTCAACTGCATCTGCCCGGGCCCCATCCTGACCGGCATGACGGCGGGCATCCCCGAGGCCGACAAGGCCACCTACGCCAAGCGGCGCACGGCCCTGGGCCGCTATGGCGATCCCGCCGAGGTCGGTCACATGACCGTCAGCCTCTGCCTGCCCGCCGCCAGCTACATCACCGGCGTCACCATCCCCGTGGACGGCGGCCTGATGGCCCGCAACGCCTGACCCCAGGCGTCAGGTCTCGTCCTGGGGAAGGCCATCGGTGATCTGGTAGTAGTCGCCCTTGGCGGCGACATGGACGTGCCGCTCAAGCGTCAGGCCTGTCGGGGCGTCGAGGGCGCCCAGGGCAACCTCTGTCACCTCGCCTTCGAAGGGATCCCAGAACAGGGTCGATCCGCAGCGGCGGCAGAAGCCACGGCGGGCGATATCAGACGACCGGTACCAGACCAGGTCTTCGGTCTCCGGAATGGCCACCGCCGACCGCGGCGCGCCCACGGCGGCGAAGTAGTGCCCGGACTGCCTGCGGCACTGGGTGCAATGGCAGGCAATCGTTCCGCCCAGAGGCCCGCTCAGGGAAAAGGTCACGGCTCCACAGAGGCAGGCCCCGGTTCTCCTCATCGTGTCAGAACCGGGGGCCACAGCCATCGGACAGCCTCACGCCGCGACGGTCGCCTTCCGGTCCACCCGGGCGTTCGGGAAGATGCGCAGGAAGTTCTCGGCGTAGAACTTGTCCCGCACGCTGGCCGGACGCTCGCCGAGCGAGGCCTCGAAGCGGCCGATCGGGTTCCGGCCGCCCTCGATGTGGGGATAGTCGCTCGAGAACAGGTAGAGGTCCTCGTTGGACTGGTCGATGAAGTTGCCCACCTCCTCGAAGACGAAGGGGGTGAAGGCCAGCTGCTGGGTGATCTGCTCGGAGGGCGTCCGGTGCAGGCCCTGCAGGTTGGCGTCGTTGCGGCTCCAGTGCTTCACCACCCAGTCCAGGCGGCGCAGCAGCTCCGGCACCCAGCCCGCGCCCAGCTCCACCGCCGCGCCCTTCAGGCCCGGATTGCGGTGCAGGACCCCGTCCAGGATCATCATGGTCAGAAACTGCTCAGGCCCCTCGTGCAGGACGGCCACGTCCTTGGTGCGCAGGTTCTCCCCGCCGCCCAGCCAGTCCTTGGTCGGCGGCCGGCCATTGTTCATCCAGGCCTTGGCCAGCTGCAGGGGCGCGCCGCCCACGTGCAGGACGAAGGGCAGGCCCGCCTCCGCCATCTTCGCCCAGAAGGGATCGAAGTCGATGTGGCCCGGCGAGCGGTCCAGCGGCGCCCGGTGCGGCACCCAAACCGCTTTGAGGTTGCTGGCCAGCACGAAGTCCAGCTCCTTCAGGGCCAGCTCCGGGTCGTCCAGCGGAATGGCGGCCACGCCCATCAGCCGGTCGTCATCGGCGCAGAAGTCGATCATGTGCCGGTTGTGGGCCCGGGTCGCGCCATAGCGCAGCCGGCTCTCCAGCTTGCTGGACGGCGAGAAGGGCATGCGCAGGCTGTGGGTCGCAAAGACCAGCTGCTTGCGGAAGCCCAGGAGGTCCATGGCCGTGCGCCGGTCGCCGGGGTTGAAGGCGCCCAGGGCCTGGATCTCCTTGGACTTCTCGATCAGGGCGTCGCCCAGGGCCACCTGGGCCGCCACATGCTCGGGGCTGTGCCGCCCGCCCTGGTCCATGATCACCGCCACCTCCTCGTCCGTGACGATGGAGGCCGAATAGGACACCTCGGGGATCTCGTCCCGCAGGCCCGGGTCGGCGTATCGCTTCAGGAAGTCCGGCAGCTCCATGATGTGGCTGTCGGCGTCATAGATGTCGCGGTCCGCCGGCGCGTAGGCCATGGTCGTCTCCTCCTGGGTGGCGTTCTTTAGGCGCTGACTATGAGGTCAAGTCCGGGCGGAGGGCAAGGCGGGCGATCCGACACGAAGTCGCCCCACACCTGCCGGAAAATGGCCCATCCGATGCCGTCCAGTGAAGAGATTCCCGGGGCTCAACGCCACAGCGGGGCTTTGACACTTGAGAAAATAATAGCTCAGGAGCTATATTTGGATTGGGTCGTTCTCTTCCATGAAGCGTTTGATCCGGAGTTTGAGCGCCTTTCGGAACCCGTCCAGGATGAGCTTCTTGCGAAGGCCCAGCTGCTTCAGGCCCTCGGGCCCCAGTTGGGACGGCCCCACGTGGATACCCTGAAAGGCTCGGACTTCGCGAACATGAAGGAACTCAGGTTCGCAGCAGATCAGGGTGTCTGGCGGGTGGCCTTCGCCTTTGATCCGGATCGACAGGCCATCCTGCTCGTCGCCGGCGACAAGTCGGGCGGCGGGGAAAAACGGTTCTACCGGGGCCTGATCGCCCGGGCGGATGCGCGGTATCGCCAGCATCTGGAAGGGCTTGGGCGGGACAGGGCGAGGAGGTCGTGATGCAACGAAGGCTCAATGAAGTGATCGCGGCCCTGCCGGAAGCCCGGCGCAGCCACGTCGAGGCGCGGGCGCAGGCCCTGATGAGCCAGGTCGAGGGCCTGGGCGAACTGCGGCGCGCCGCCGGCAAGGCTCAGGTCGAGATCGCCCGGGCGCTGGGCGTCCGCCAGCCGACAGTCTCCCGGATGGAGCGACAGGCGGACATGTACCTCTCAACCCTCCGGAAATACGTGGAAGCCATGGGCGGTGAACTCGAGATCGTCGTGCGGTTGCCGTCCCGGGAAACGGTCAGGATCGAACGACTCGGCGACATGACCGCAGACCGTGCGGACGCCTGATCTCACAACCCCAACACCGCCTTCGCCATGATATTCCGCTGGATCTCGTTGGCGCCCGCAGTGATCGAGCCGGCGAAGTCGCTGAAGTCCTTGGGCGCAGCGGTCCAGGCGTGCGGCGGGCCGCGAGGAAGCCGTCGGCGGGCGCGCGCTGGGGCTGGGCGTCTCACTTGCCGGAGACAGGCGCTCTGGCTCCATACCCATTGCCCCGTGACGGCGCCCCGCCCGCCCTGGCGCACAAAGATGCGCAGCGCGATCATATGACATATCATCCCTAATTGAGATTTTTCGATTGATATGTCATGCATTCTCTATGTCACGCGCATCAAGAGCCGCCACAGGACTGCCGCCTCAGAGCCAGCGCGCGATGGCGCAGCTGGGCAAGGACATCTCAATCGCCCGCCGCCGGCGAAAGCTGCCGCAACGGCTGATGGCCGAACGCATGCTGGTCTCGGTGCAGACGCTCCAGCGTCTTGAGGCGGGCGATGCGACCGTGGGCCTGGCCGTGCTGGCCAGCGCCCTCCATGTGTTCGGCATGACCCAGCGCCTCGCGGAACTCATCGCCCCGGATACCGATCGCGTGGGCATCGGCGAAGACCTCGCCCGGCTGCCCCGGACGACGCACGCCGTCAGCCGCGACGACCTGGATTTCTGACGGGCATGGCGACGGTCCGCACCTACGTCTTTGTCCATCTCGCGGGTGGTCCTGTTCCGGCGGGGCTGCTGACGATGACCGATGAGCCGCGGAACCCGTCCGCGACCTTTGCCTATGGCCGCCGCTATCTCGCCCGCCCGGACCGCGTCCCTGTCGATCCGGTGGCCCTGCCCCTCCACGATCCGGCAACCGACCGCACATTCCGGACCGAGGAAGGCTTCGCCGTCTTTGGCGGAGTCCGCGATGCGGCTCCCGATGGCTGGGGCCAGTACCTCATGTACAAGGCGATGGGGGATCGCCTGCCGAGCGACATGGATCTGATCCTCGCCTCGGGCGACCACCGGGTCGGCGCGCTGGCCTTCGGACCGACTCCGGAACGTCCGGAGCGCCTGACGCCCTGGGGTGATGGCGATGCGCCAGGTGAGCATTTCTCTCTCGAAGAGTTGGCCGAGGCTGTCGAGCGCGCTCAGCACGTCGACCAGCTCGACGAAAACCTGCGACGGCTGCTGACCGCCGGTTCGTCCCTCGGCGGCGCGCGCCCCAAGGCGGCGACGGAACTCGACGGCCAGCCCTGGATCGCCAAGTTCCAGGCGCGCAATGACAGCTTCCCCGAATGCCGGGTCGAGCTCGCCACAATGCGCCTGGCTGCGACCTGCGGTCTCGACGTTCCCGCACTGGACTTCAGGCAGGCGCTGGGACGCGACATCTACCTGATCAAACGGTTCGATCGCACGCCACACGACAGCGGGCTTCAGCGGCGGCCCTTCGCCTCCGGCCTGACCCTGCTCGGCGCGCACGAAAGCGAAGTGAGCCGTTACACCTATGCGGACCTCGCCGCCGCCCTTCGGCAGCATGGCGTGGAGGTGCGCCGCGATCTCCACGAACTGTTCCGGCGCATGGTGTTCAACATTCTGGTCACCAATGACGACGACCACCTCCGCAACCACGGCTTCCTCTTCGACGGCAGGGGCTGGCGGCTTTCGCCGCTCTACGATGTCGTCCCCAAGCCGCAGGTCGGTCTGGAACGGCGTCTGGTGCTGGGCGTCGGCCCGCAAGGCAGGGCGGCCACACTCGCCAATGCGCTCGCGGGCGCCGCAGGGTTCGACCTCTCCCCCGACCAGGCCGAAGCCATGATCGCGACCTTGCGCCGGCAGGTGGCCGCAGGCTGGGAGGAACAGTTCACCCAGGCCGGCGTGAACGCCGCCGACCGCGGACGCTTCGCCACGTGCTTTCGTCTGTCGCGTGAGGACTCCTAGATCTCGCCGAGGAGACGGCGCGCCGCGCCCGCCCCCCTCACAACCCCAGCACCGCCTTCGCCATGATGTTCCGCTGGATCTCGTTGGCGCCGGCATAGATCGAGCCGGCGCGATCGTTGAAGTACTTGGGGGCGGCGGTCCAGGCGTGAGGCGGGCCGGCGGGTAAGCCGTCGTGCGTCTGCTAGTAGTAATAGACGCCGGCCAGTCCGCTTCGAAACCTGACCTCTCCGCGCGCCGGCCTCTTGCAACCCTCGCCGAGCAGATCTCAGATCAACCTAGGACACTCGTTATCGCTGGATGAGAAACGGGGGTCACGTCAGGCCTCACATTGCGTGGGCTGCTAAGCGATCAAAAACGTGACGATCAAACTGCAGCGGACGAACTGCGCCTAGACGTTGGGACGCTGCGCCGGGCGATCGCCGGTGACGCGCCGCTTCCCGCCGAGATTGTGGCGCGCGCTGTCCAGATTTGGCCGGTCAATGAGCGGGATTTCTACGCAGTCCACGACGACACCACCTTCGACATCAAACAAATGTCCGCGGCTGAATCATTCGCGACACGCCGGACCCTGAAGCGACGTGGGCGCGACTATTACGAGTACCGCGACACCGCCATGAGCCGGCTGTGTCTGTTGCGCCCCGAGTGGATCAGGATGCTTCAAGTCGTTGATGACAACGATCCGTACAATAAACAAATCCAGTGGAACGATGGCCATCTGCTCTATCAGTTCACATGTTTCATCGGGTCCGTGAATTACTATTATGAGGACCGAGGTCGCCGTTACTGTGTGCAGATGAATACTGGCGACTCGGTGTTCGGCAAGCCCTACGCGCCGCACAGCTTCGCATCTCGAGATCCCAGCCAGCTCGCCCTAATCCTTGCGCTCACCTATGGGGGGCGACTGTCAGGCGATGGACAGCAGGAGCTCGGCGGCTGTGGGCTCGAGATCGCCGCCCGGCTGATGCTGCCGGCGGCTGATGAGACGACATTGCAGGCTGCGCGACTCCGCAGCCTGCTGGCCAATGGCAGCCATTCTGTCGATCAACTTGCCAAGGCGAGCGGCCTCTCGGTCCAGCAGATCTCGCGCGCGCTTTCTGAGGGCGAAAGCGACTTGGAGGTCTTGAGGCCACTCGCAAACGCCTTGCGCGTTCCGCTACGCGAACTC
>CANGRP010000064.1 GCA_947456005.1 Caulobacteraceae bacterium | reverse complement strand
GCCTTCGCCTGGGCCACGATCCGCCCCGCGGCGTCCCCGGCCCTGGCCCTCCTGCTGGGAGGGCTGGTGCTGGACGCAATCTGGGGCGCGCCCGCCGGCCTGTGGGCGATCTCCCTGCTGGCGGCCTACCTGCCGATCCTGGCCCTGCGGAACATCCTTGCCGGACAGTCGCCGGTCGTGCTCTGGTTCTGGTACGGTCTCGCCTGCCTGTTGGCCCAGTCGGTGGGATGGCTGATCACCGCCTGGATCTCCGGTGCGCCGCCCTCCCTCGTCGCAGCCGGCCTGCAATGGCTGGCCACTGTCCTCCTCTTTCCCGTCGCCGCCCTGCTCATCGAGCACTTCCGCGACGCCGATGTCCGGTTCCGCTGACCGCCATGACCCAACCGTCCATCATCCTCTCTGACGTCAACGCCCGGCAGAGCGTCTTCCATCGTCGCGCCTTCCTGCTGGGGGGCGGCATTGCGGCGGGTGTGGCGGTCCTGGCGGGCCGGCTGGGCTACCTGCAGCTCGTGGAGAACGCGCGCTACGACAAGCTGTCGACCTCCAACCAGTTCAACTTCCGCCTGGTGCCCCCGCCCCGGGGCACGATCACGGATCGCAACGGCGCCATACTGGCCACCAACCGGCCCAACTTCCGTCTGCTCTACGCCCGCCAGAAGGATCGGGACCCGGAGGCGATGATCTCCACCCTGGCCGCCTATGTCCCCATGGACGACGCCCGGCGGCAGAGGATCCTGCGGGACCTGGGCAACGCCCCCCGGAACACGCCCGTGGCCATCATGGAGGACATCACCTGGGAGCAGTTCTCGGCGGTCAACATCCGGGCCACGGAACTGCCGGGCGTAACGGCGGACATGGGCGAGGTCCGGGTCTATCCCCACGGGGGCGCCTTCGCCCATGTGATCGGCTATGTGGCCAAGGTGAACAAGGAGGACATCACCGGGACCGGACCCAATGCCGAGCCCATCATGCTGCACCCGGGGTTCCGGATCGGCCGGCAGGGACTGGAGAAGGCCCTGGACCTGGAGCTGCGGGGCCGTCCCGGCGCCCAGAAGGTCGAGGTCGACGCCCGCGGCCGGCAGGTCCGGCTGGCGCCCGGCGGCGACATCCCGGCCACCCCGGGCAAGGAGGTCCAGCTCAGCCTGGACATGGACCTGCAGCTCCGCGGCCTGGAGCTGTTCGGCGAGGAGAGCGGCGCGGCCGTGCTGATGGACTGCCGATCCGGCGACCTCCTGGCCCTGGTGTCGGCCCCCAGCTTCGACGCCAACCGGTTCGTGCGGGGCCTCAGCACGGCGGAGTACAAGGCGCTGGCGGAATATGACCACAAGCCCCTGTTCAACAAGGCGCTCACCGCCACCTATCCGCCGGGGTCGACCTTCAAGACCCTGGTGGCCGTCGCCGCCCTGGAGCACGGGATCGATCCGGAGATGACCATTGGCTGCCCAGGCCATTGGTACTTCGGCAGGCGTCGCTGGCGTTGCGATGGCGTACACGGCCCGACCAACATGCACGATGCGATCGCCAGCTCGTGCGACACCTATTTCTATACCATCTCGCTGCAACTCGGCCCGGACAAGATCGCCGATGTCGCCCGCCGGTTCGGTCTCGGACAGGCCTACGACATCGGCATTCCCGGCCAGAAGAAGGGCCTGGTGCCCGATACCGAGTACAAGCGCCGCAACTTCCCGCGGGACCCGCGCTGGCACATCGGCGAGACTCCCAGCCTGGGGATCGGCCAGGGCTACACCCTGGTCAACGCCCTCCAGCAATGCGTCTCGGCGGCGCGGATGGCCAATGGCCGAAAGGCGCTCACTCCCCGCCTGATCCGCGCCATCGGCGGCGAGCGCCTTCCGGATGGAGCGGCGGCGCCGGACATGGACTTCGACCCCGCCCACCTGGCCCTGGTCCGCGAGGCCATGGGATCGGTGACCACCCGTGGCACGGCGGCGCGCACGGGCCAGATCGGGCTGGGCGACATCCGGATGGCGGGCAAGACAGGGACCGCCCAGGGCTACAACTACAATGGCGGGCGGGGCATCCATGGCACCAACGGGCCCTGGCATCTGCGCGACCACGCCTGGTTCGTCGGCTTTGCGCCCCACGATACGCCGAGGTACGCCATCGCGGTGCTGGTCGAGCACGGCGGCTTCGGCGCCCAGGCGGCGGCGCCCCGGGCCCGGGACCTGATGCGCCTGGCCCTCCTGAAGGATCCCGAGCTTCGCAGCCGGATCGAACGGCCTCCAGCCCCGCCGGTTTCGGTCGCGGACAGCGGCGCCGGAGGGCGGGGAGGTCCGGCATGACCCTGGCGGGCCTGACCTTGCGCGCCGAACGCGGACGGCTGATCGACAAGATCACCCAGATCGACGGCGTCTTCTGCCTCGCCCTCATCCTGATCGCCGTCGCTGGCGCCCTGATGATGTTCTCCATCGCCGGCTCCAGCTGGGAGCCCTGGGCGGCCAACCACATCACCCGCTTCGGCGTGGCCTTTGTCCTGATGGTGGCGCTGGCCGTCATCGACCTGAGGGTCTGGGCGGCCATCGCCTATCCGCTCTACGCCGTGAGCCTGATCCTGCTGATCGCTGTTGAACTGGTGGGAGACGTCCGCCTCGGCGCCCAGAGATGGCTGGACCTCGGCCCGCTGGGCAGCTTCCAGCCCTCTGAGATCATGAAGCTGGGTCTGGTCCTGGCCCTGGGCCGGTTCTACCACGGCCTCTCGGCGGAGCGGGCCCGGCTGTCCTGGTGGCTCCTCATACCGGCGGCCATGATCGGCGCGCCGACCCTCCTGGTGGCGCACCAGCCGGACCTCGGCACGGCGGTCCTCCTGGCCCTGACCGGGCTGACGGTGGTCATCCTGGCCGGCCTGTCCTGGAAGGTGATCTTCGCCGGCGCCGGCCTGGTCCTCGCCGCCCTGCCGCCCTTCTTCCTTTTCGTCCTGCACGACTACCAGCGGCAGAGGATCCTGACCTTCATGAACCCCGAGACCGATCCCTCGGGGTCCGGCTACCACATCCTCCAGTCGAAGATCGCCCTGGGTTCCGGCGGGCTTCTCGGCAAGGGCTACGGGCTGGGCTCGCAGAGCCAGCTGAACTTCCTCCCGGAGAAGCAGACCGACTTCATCTTTGCGACCCTGGCCGAGGAGTTCGGCTTCATTGGCTGCGCGACCCTCCTCCTGCTCTATCTGGCGGTGATCTTCATGTCCCTGCGCACCGCCTCCCTCGCCCATTCCCATTTCGGACGGCTGGCCGCCGCCGGCGTGACCTCGACCTTCGCCCTCTACGTGCTGATCAATGGCGCCATGGTGATGGGCATGGCGCCGGTGGTGGGCGTGCCCATGCCGCTCCTGTCCTATGGCGGCTCGGTCATGCTGACGGTGATGGTCGGCTTCGGTCTCGTCCAGTCGGTGCGGGTGCACCGTTACTCCGAGGTCACCGCCTCGAAGAGCTCGCTGATCTAGCGGCTCTGGGGATTGGGGTCTGCGGAGGGGCCGCTGACCCCCTCCGTCCCGCTGCGCGGTCCACCTCCCCCTGGGGGGAGGAATTAGAGAGCCAATTGCTCCCCGGCGAAGCCGGGTGAGGGGGTCAACGGCGGTTCAGCTCTTGCCCTCATCCAGGCGCCAGAGCTGGGAGCGGAGCGCCACGGCCGCCACGATCACCAGCATGCCCAGGCCCGGGAACAGGATGGCCGCCCGAGGGCCGATGGCGTGGGCCAGCACGCCGTAGAGCACTGCTCCGGCGGGGGCCGCGCCCATATTGCCCAGGGTGAAGATGGAGAGGATCCGCGCCAGCTTGTCCGGGGGCGAGTACCTCTGCACCAGCCCGCGGCCCAGGGTCATGGCCACCCCGCCCCCGAGGCCCCACACGAAGTTGAGGACGCACAGCAGCCAGAACGGCATGGGCAGGCTGCAGAGGATGAGGACGCACGCCCCGGAGAAGAGAGCCGCCAGATAGACCCGCCCCTTGCGCTGGAGATCCCCGAAGCGGATCAGTACGGTCGTCGAGAGGATCGACCCGATCCAGAAGGTGATGCTGAAGACGCCCAGGGCGGTGGCGATCTTCGCCTGCGCCGACCCCGCCAGA
The DNA here is from genome assembly GCA_947456005.1 of Caulobacteraceae bacterium. Classification (GTDB taxonomy): domain Bacteria; phylum Pseudomonadota; class Alphaproteobacteria; order Caulobacterales; family Caulobacteraceae; genus Phenylobacterium. The sequence continues at coordinate 6,556 of CANGRP010000064.1, read as the reverse complement.
TCGCGCGGGAAATAGCTTTCGACGATCAGGGGCAGGAGGACGGAGAAGGCGCCCATGAAGCAGATCCCCATGCCCACCGCACCGAGGATCACCGGGGCGATGACCGGCGAGGCGGCCGCGGCGCGGAAGCCCACGCTGATCTCACTGAAGATGAAGCCCAGGGCGCCGCCTTCCCGGGTCCGGGGGGGTCCCGCCGGGCGCGGCCGGATCTTCAGGGCCGCGCCAGCCGCCAGGGTCATCATGGCGGCCTGACCGAAGAGGAGGGTGGTCAGACCGACGACGGGGGCGGCCGCCGCAGCCGCCATGCCGGCGATCTGCCCGCCGAACTGGGCCAGGGTGGCCATGCCCACGGCCTGCTGGACCCCGCCCGGCGCCACGCGGCTGAGGAGGGCGTCCCGGGCCGGCGTCACGAAGGCGCCGATGGTCCCGATCCCGAGGGCGTAGAGGATGACGGTCGCATAGGTCAGCCGCCCCCCAGCCACGAAGGCGCCGAGGGCGAGGAAGCTGAGGGCGCACAGGCCGCAGCCAACGAGCACGACCCGGAGCGTGTCGACGCGGTCCGCGAAGTAGCCGCCCAGCAGGATCAACAGGACAGTCGGCAGCTGCATGGACATTTGCGCCAGGCCGAAGCGGATCTCGTTCTCCTGCAGGACCACCCGGACCAGGTAGGGGAAAAGGACCATCTGCACGCCGAAGGCGAGGAACCAGGCGCCCTGGGTGACGAGGTAGCTGGGAAAGCCGGTCTGCGCCTCGGGTCCGGACGTCTCCGCGCCCGGTCCTGTCGCTGGGTTGGCGGACATGGGAACGGGATCCTCGGGGCGCGTGCAGGGCTCACCGGGAGTGACGAGCCTGTCGCCCTGATCCTAAGCGACCCAGCCGGGGACGCCAGCCCGGAATCCGTCTGGCCGCGGGGCTTGCCTTGCGGCGGGCGGAAGGGTCTCTTGGGCGTTCCCAGGGAGGACCCGATGACCGAATTCACGACGATCGACGCCGGCGAGGTGAAGCTTCGCGCGGTGGTGCAGGGGCAGGGCCCCCTGGTCATCATGGTCCATGGCTTTCCGGAGAGCTGGTACTCCTGGCGCCACCAGATCGGCCCGGTGGCCGAGGCCGGCTTCACCGCCTGCGCCATCGACGTGCGCGGCTATGGCGGCTCGGACAAGCCGCATCCGGTCGCCGACTACGCCATGCCGCACAAGGTCAATGACCTGGTCGGCGTGGCCGACGCCCTGTCGCCCGGCCAGCCGGCCATCCTACTGGGCCACGACTGGGGCGCGCCCATCGTCTGGAACTCGGCCCTGTCGCGCCCTGACCGCTTTTCGGCGGTCGGCGCCCTCTCCGTACCCTGGACCGGGGTGGGGCAGAGGTCCTTCTCGGACGTCTTCAACGAGGTGTTCACGGCCCGGAACAAGTTCTTCTACCAGGCCTATTTCCAGAAGGAGGGCGTGGCCGAGGCGGAAGGCGAGGCCAACGTCCGCGACTTCCTGCGCAAGTTCTACTACGCCATCTCGGGCGATGCGCCGGACGGGACCTGGCCGAACAACAAGACCGCCGACGCCAGGCTGCTGGAGGGGCTGGTCGACCCCGATCCCTTCCCGGCCTGGATGACCGAGGCGGACCTCGACTACTACACCGCCGAGTTCGAGGCCTCGGGCCTGCGCGGGCCGATCAACCGCTATCGTAACCACGACCGGGACTTCGCCTGGCAACAGGCCTTCAAGGACCGCAAGATCGAGCAGCCCGCCTTCTTCGTGGCCGGCAACCGGGACCTCGCATTCAACATGCTGGGCCGGAGCGACCCGATCGAGCTGATGCGCGCCCAGGTGCCCAACCTGCAGGTGGCCGAGGTGCTGGACGGCTGCGGCCACTGGACCCAGCAGGAGCGTCCCGCCGAGGTCAACGCCCGGCTCATCCCCTGGCTGAAGGGGCTGCGGGGCTAGAGCCGAAGGGCCGCCTCGGACGCACGCACAAGCCCGTCGATGATGCCGGGCTCGGTGGAGGCGTGGCCGGCGTCCCAGACGATCTCGAAGTTCGCCTTCGGCCAGGCCGTCTTCAGCGCCCAGGCGGTCTCAATTGGCGTGACCACATCGTAGCGGCCCTGGACGATCCAGCCGGGGATGTCCGCCAGGACGTGGGCGTTCTTCAGGATCCAGCCGTCCTCGGGGAAGAAGCCCCGGTTGACGAAGTAGTGGCACTCGATCCGGGCGAAGGCGATGGCGAAGTCCACCTCGCCGAACTTGGCGGGCCGGCCTTCGGGGCCCCGGATGGAGATGGTGTCCCCCTCCCACTGGCTCCAGGCGGTGGCGGCGGTGGCCTTGGCGGCCTCGTCGCTTCCGGTCAGCCGGCGATGGTAGGCGTGGAGAAGGTCGCCGCGCTCCTCGGGCGGGATGGGCGCCAGGTAGCGCTCCCAGGCGTCCGGGAAGAGGGCCGAGGCGCCATCCTGGTAGAACCAGCGCACTTCGCGCTCGGTCAGGGTAAAGATGCCCCGCAGGACCAGGGCCTCGACCCGCTCGGGGTGGGTGATGGCGTAGGCCAGGGCCAGGGTCGAGCCCCAGGAGCCTCCGAACACGGTCCACGTCTCGATCCCGAGCTGGACCCGCAGGCGCTCCATGTCCTCGATCAGCCGCCAGGTGGTGTTCTCCTCCAGGCTGGCGTTGGGCGTGGAGAGGCCACAGCCGCGCTGGTCGAACAGCACCATCCGCCAGCGGTCGGGGTCAAAGAACCGCCGCATGGTGGGATTGATCGCCCCGCCCGGCCCGCCATGCAGGATGACGCAGGGCTTGCCTTCGGGCCGCCCGCATTCCTCGAAGTAGATCTCGTGGACGCCCTCGGTGGCCATCCGCCCGCGGGCAAAGGGCTCGACCTCCCGGAACAGGCCGCGGCGGCCTGCGGAACTGGAGAAGGCGGGGGACCAGGGATCGCTGCTCATGGCCTCCTCCTAGCCTGCAGGCGGTCCAGCCGGAACCCCCTCACCCCGCTTCGCGGGGAGCTCCCCCGCAGGGAAGCAATTGGCTCTGTCATTCCTCCACCTCTTGAGGGGGAGGTGGACCGCGAAGCGGGCCGGAGGGGGTCAGCGGCCCCTCACCCCCCGAACTTCCTCCCCATCCAGTCGAGGATGTAGCGGTTCACCTCTTCGGGCTTCTCCTGCTGGGTCCAGTGGCCTGAGCCCATCACCAGGGCCTTTTCCAGGTCGGCGATGCGGGTCTCCATGCCGTCGGCCATGGAGGGCGGGAGGACGGCGTCCTTCTCGGCGCAGATCATCAGGCAGGGGACGTGGTCGATGCGCTGGGGCAGGTGGGCCGAGCGCTCCCAGTTGCGGGTGAAGTTGCGGTACCAGTTGATGCCGCCGGTGAAGCCGGTGGCCGAGAAGGTCTCGACGAAGGCGGCCAGTTCGTCCGCGGTCAACAGCTGGTTGGCGGTGTCGGACTTGTCCCACTCGGCCAGCAGGTCGCGGAAGGCGAAGGTGGAGGTGGTGGCGGGACCGGCGTCCTTGTCGATGCTGAGGCCGACGCTGGGCGGGGCCGGCATGTCCTCGGGCGGGCGGCGCATGAAGAAGCGCATGGTCTTGTCCACGTCCTTGCCGAGGGCGGCGTCGGCCTCGCCCGGCTTCTGGAACCAGACGATGTACATGTCCTCGCCGAAGGCGAAGCGCATGGAGGCGATGGGGTCGTAGTCGCCGCGCGGCGTGAAGGGGGTGTTGAGGCCGATCACCCCGGCCACCCGGTCGGGATGCATCAGGGCCATCTGCCAGACCACGAAGCCGCCCCAGTCATGGCCGCAGAACACCGCCTTCTCGATGCCGAGATGGTCCAGGAGGCCCACCAGGTCGGCGGCCAGGTGCTCCATGTCGTAGTCCTCGACCTTGTCCGGCCGGGAGGTCAGGCCATAGCCCCGCTGGTCCGGGGCGATGGCCCACTGGCCCGCCGCCTCGCAGGCCTTCAGCTGATGGCGCCAGGAGAAGGCCAGCTCGGGAAAGCCGTGGCAGAAGACGATGGGCACGCCCTGGCCGCGGGCGACCTCGTAGTAGGCCATGTCGATCCCGTTGACCTGGGCCTTGGCGACGGGGGGCATCTGGCGGGCGAGTGCGGACATTCAGGGGCTCCTGGAGAAACTTCCCCTATCTTGGCCAGACCCGGCGGGGGTATGGCAAGGGCCAGCGCGGGGGAAGGCGGCATGACGACGGTGAGCGGGGGCGGGGCGGGAGCCAAGGGAACCGGCTGGGGGCTGGTGGTCCTGCTGGGCGCCCTCACAGCCTTTGCGCCCATGGCCATCGACATGTACCTCCCCAGCCTTCCGGCCATCGGCGCGGACCTGGGGGTGGATGCGGCATATACCCAGATCACGGTCTCGGCCTTCCTGGCGGGCATGGCCTTCGGCCAGTTCTTCTATGGCCCGGCGTCGGACCGCCTCGGTCGAAAGGGGCCGATCCTGGCGGGCGTCGCCCTGTTCGTCCTGGCCTCCTGCGCCTGCGCCCTGGCTCCGTCCGCCGAGTTCCTCGTCGCCGCCCGGTTCGTCCAAGCCCTGGGCGGATGCGCGGGCGGGGTGGTGGCCTGGGCCGTCGTGCGCGACCGTTTCGACCATACGGAGACGGCGCGGATGCTGTCCCTCCTGACCCTCGTCATGGGCCTGGCGCCCATCCTGGCGCCCCTGCTGGGGGGCGTGCTGCTTCAGCTGGCCGGCTGGCGGTCCATCTTCTGGGCCCTCGCCCTGTTCGGCGTGGCCGTCGGGCTGGCCACCCTCTTCCGGCTGGAGGAGTCCCGCTCCGAGGCCACCGCCGCCCAGGCTCGCTCGGAGTCTCCGCTCGCCGCCCTTGGCGCCCTCCTGAAGGACCCGCGGATGGTGGGCTACGCCCTGGCGGGCGGACTGAACGGGGGCGACCCTCTTCACCTGGATCTCGGCCTCGCCGGGCCTGCTGATCGGCGTATGGGGCATACCGGCCTCGCTCTTCGGCTGGGTCTTCGGCTTGAACGCCGCCGGGGTGATCGGCGCCGGCCAGCTGAACCGCCAGCGCCTCCTGCGCTACACACCGGAACAGGTGCTGAAGGCCGCCAGCCTGGCCGGGGTGGCCGCCTCGGCCCTCCTGCTCCTCGCCGCCTTCACCGGCTGGGGCGGAATGTGGAGTGTCCTGCCCCTGATCTTCCTGGTCCTCTCCAGCTACGGCTTCATGGCCGGCAACACCATGGCCGGGGCGCTCAACGTCGATCCGCGCCGGGCAGGGTCCATCTCGGCCCTGATGGGGTCCGCCTCCTTCGCCACCGGCGCCCTGGCCTCGGCCCTGACGGGGGCTCTCGGGGACGGCTCGGCCCGGCCCGTCGCCGTGACGATGTTCCTCGCCATGACGGGTTCCGCACTGGCGCTGAGGACCCTGGCGCTGAAGGGAACGGCGCGGGTCTAGGTGGAGGGCGGCGAGGCCGCTGACCCCCTCCGTCGCGCTGCGCGCGCCACCTCCCCCTTGGGGGAGGAAAGAAGAGGTAATTGCTCCCCCAAGGGGGAGCTCCCGGCGAAGCCGGGTGAGGGGGTCAACGGCGGTCGGTTCGGTCCAGGTCCCGGGCGGAAAGGGCCAGCCAGGCCCAGCCGCAGAGGAAGAGGACGCCGCCTATGGGGGTCACCGCGCCCAGCCAGCGCGGGGCGCCGAAGGCCATGGCGTAGAGGCTTCCGGCGAAGATCACCGAGCCGGTCAGGAAGAAGGCCGGCGCGAAACGGGCGCGCGGCGCGCCCATGCCCATGAAGGCCGCCGAGGCGAAGGTCGCCATGGTGTGCCAGAAGGCGTACTGCGCCCCGGTCCTCAACCACTCGGCGGCCTTGGGATCGGAAATCCCGTGGGCCGCGAAGGCGCCCATGGCGATGGCGACAAAGGCGTTGAGGGCGGCGAGGGCGAGCCAGTCCCGGCGGGGGAGTCCCTTCACGCCCAGAGGCCTGGCCGCCGCCCGACCCAGGGCGCCTCGCGCTCCAGCTGGCCGGCCAGCCGGAAGAGGGTGGCCTCGTCGGCATAGCGGGCGGTGAACATCATGCCGACCGGCAGGCCGTCCGCGGTCGTCTCCAGGGGCAGGGACAGGGAGGGCTGGCCCGAGAAGTTGAAGGGCGGGGTGAAGGGGAAGACCTGGCCCTGGCGGCGGTTGACCTCCTTCGGCTCCAGGTTGACCGGGTCGATGAAGCCGATCTCCGGCACCGGCGTGCCCAGCACGGGCGTCAGGTGGACGTCGCGGTCGCGGAAGGCCGCCAGGGTGGCCCGGTTCAGCATGCGCAGCTCCTGCAGGGAGCGCAGGGCCATCTCGCCGGTCACCTTGCGCCCGCCCTTCAGGGAGACCCAGGTCAGGGGTTCCAGCTCGTCCGGCTCGGGCTCGCGGCCGACCTCTTCGATCAGCCGGGCCATGCCGGCGGCGAAGTTGGCGCCCGAGACGGGCCCCCGGGCGGCGTAGAGGGCGCGGTAGTCGATGCCCAGGCCCTGTTCGACCACGTCGTGGCCCAGGCGGCGAAGGAGGTCGGCCGTGCGCTCCAGGGCGGCCTGGATCTGCGGGTCGATGGGCCGGCCCGAGGCGGTCTCGGAGGACCAGGTGAT
>CANGRP010000063.1 GCA_947456005.1 Caulobacteraceae bacterium | reverse complement strand
GAGTACGCTGCAGACGGCTATGGCGCCGAGACCGGCAGGAAACTGAACCGCCTGGTCCGGCCGGCCCACGAGATCGTCACGCTCGCGGACTATCGGAACCGCCACGCCCAGGTGAAGACCGATCCCCAGCTCCAGGCCGCCCACGCCCGGGCGCCCTGGATCGTGGTCTGGGACGACCACGAGACCGCCAACAACAGCTGGGTCGGCGGCGCCGAGAATCACGAGAAGGACGAGGGATCCTGGAACCGCCGCAAGGCCGTGGCCATCAAGGCCTATTACGAGTGGATGCCGATCCGCGAGCCGGACGGCGGCGGCTTCTCCATCAACCGGGCCTTCGAGTTCGGCGATCTCGCCACCCTCTTCATGCTCGAGACCCGGCTCACCGCGCGGGATGAGCAGCTCGACTACGGCAAGGACCTGAACGGTCCGGACGGCAAGCCGGACGTCGCCCGGTTCCGCAGGCGGCTGGCCGATCCCGACCGGCGCATGATGGGCCCGTCCCAGGCGGACTGGCTGCGCCGCGGCCTCGCCAATTCCGTCCGGACCGGCCGGACCTGGCAGGTCCTCGGCAACGAGGTGGTCATGGCGCGGGTGGGCGTCCCCGACCTGCGCGCCGCCCTGGGCCCGGAAAAGTTCGCCGAGGCCGCCGCAGGCCTCGGCCCGGACGGCGTCCGTCGCCTGGACCGCATGTCCGGCATCGCCAGCCTGGGCCTGCCATACGGTCTCGACATGTGGGACGGCTATCCCGCCGACCGCCAGCGCCTCTACAGCCTGATCCAGAGGGCCAAGGCCAACGCCGTCGTCGTCTCCGGCGACAGCCACGCCTTCTGGGCCAATGAGCTCTACGACGCTCCCGACGGCGGAAACCGGGTGGGGGTGGAGTTCGGTACGACCGCCATCACCAGCCCGAGCGTCGGCGATATCCTGACCGGCGTCCCCGTGGGCCAGGTGATGGCCGACGCCAACCGGGAGGTGGTCTATTCCGACCAGTCGGCCAAGGGCTTCGTCCTACTGACCCTCGGCCGCACCGAGGGCAAGGCCGAGATGATGGCCGTCTCCACCATCCTGGAGACCACCTTCACCACCCGGGTGCTGAAGACCTTCACCTTCACGCCCGGCGCGGACGGGGTGTCCGGTCTGAAGGAGGCCTGACGCCACAAGCCCCGTTGGCCCCTGGATCCTGTTTCGATCCGATAACCGGTTCCCGCTTATCAGAGCACGATCTAGTCCTCGGCCAGCATGAAGTGGCCCCGGAGGGCGGCGATGGGCTGACTTCGGGCTTCCTGCCAGGCTTCGACGTGGACGTTGGCGATGCGGCGTCCGACCTTTCGCAGGTCGGCGCGGGCATAGGTGGTCAGGGCCCGGCCGGGGCGCAGGTACTCGATGGTGACATCGATGGTCTTGTGGACCCTGGGGGTGGACTGGGTCACCGCCAGCTGGGCCAGGGCGGTCATCTCGAGGAAGCCGCCGATCACCCCGCCGTGGAGGGCCGGGAGCAGGGTGTTGCCGATGAGGTGGGGCGAGAAGGGCAGGACGCCGGTCAGCTCGTCGCCGGCCAGCTCGGCCGTCATGCCCAGGAACCGGATGTAGGGCGCCCGCGCCAGGAAGGCCCTGAGGTGATCTTCCGGGGTCATGCCGCGCCTCCCGTCCCGGGGCCGACGGGGCCGGCCAGCATGAAGGCGGCCTGGGCCGTGGCGATGGGATCGGCCGGGTCGGCGTCCCAGGCGTGGGCGCGGACGAAGGCGATCGACCGGGTCATATAGTAACAGTGGGCCTCCACCGTGACCCCGGCCCGGGACGCGGCGGGGCGCATGTAGTCGATGCGCAGGTCGAGGGTGGCGGTGGGTCGCCGCTCGCCCGTGGTGGCGGTGATGGCCATGCCGCAGCAGTGGTCGAGCAGGGAGGTGACGACGCCGGAGGCGATCACGCCGGTGTCGGGATCGCCCACCAGGTCCTCGCGCCAGGGTGCGTGCATGACGCCGCGGGCATCGGCGGCCGAAACCATCTGGAAGCCGAGGGCGGCGGCCTGGGGGACCTCGGTCGCCATGGCGGCGGCGGCGTCAAGGTTGGGGTTTGGCAGGTTGGGATTGGGATCGCTCATGCCTTCCGTTTGCAGCGAGCGAAGGGACGGGTCAATGCGCCGTCAGGCCCCGTCGACCTCGGCGGCGAGGAAGGCGGCGAGGTCGCCGCCGGCAAACTGCAGGCTGCGCACCCCTGCCCGACGGCCGGCCTCCAGGTCGATAGCCTTGTCGCCCACCATCACTGAGCGGGCGGCGTCCACGGGCCAGTCAGCCATGGCCTTCAGGAGCATGCCGGGATTGGGCTTGCGGTCCGGCGGGTCGGGGTGGCGGTAGCGGTCCTCGATCGCCTCGGGGTGGTGAGGGCAGTGATAGAAGGCGTCGATCCGCGCACCCGCCGCCGCCAGGTCCTTGATCATCCGCGCATGCAGGGCGTGGACGTCGTCCTCGGAATAGTAGCCCCGCCCGACCCCCGACTGGTTGGTCACCACGAAGACCCACCACTCGCGAGCGTTGAAGGCCGCCACGGCTTCCCGGGCGCCGTCGATCCAGCGGAAGTCCTCCCAGCGGTGCACATAGCCGCGGTCCTCGTTGAGGACGCCGTCGCGGTCGAGGAACAGGGCGGGCCGGAGCAGGGAGGTCACAGGCGCAGTCTAGCGGCCTTGCCGCGCTCTGGCGATTTCCCTTCTGCGCCCGCCGTCCTATGTTCAGGTGAACACCAGCGGAGCCTCAAGTGACGCCGACGCCTCCGAGCCCCGTCCTGACCATCGAGGACCTGCGCATCGATTTCCAGACCCGTGACGGGTCCGTGCCCGCGGTCCGGGGCGTGTCCCTGCAGGTCCTGCCGGGCGAGACTCTGGGCGTCGTGGGCGAGAGCGGGTCGGGAAAGAGCCAGACCTTCATGGCGGTCATGGGCCTGCTGGCGCCTAACGGCCGGGCAAGCGGCTCGGTGCGCTTCGAGGGGCGCGAGATCCTTGGCGCCCCGAAGCCGGAGCTGAACCGCGTGCGCGGCGCGGGCATGGGCATGATCTTCCAGGACCCCCTGACGGCCCTGACCCCCCACCTGAAGATCGGCGACCAGCTGGGCGAGCCCCTGCGGCGGGCCCGCGGCCTGTCGGCGCGGGAGGCCCGGGCCGAGGCCCTGCGCTGGCTGGAGCGGGTGCGAATCCCCGACGCAGCCCGGCGCCTCGACCAGTATCCGCACGAGCTGTCTGGAGGCATGCGACAGCGGGTGATGATCGCCGGCGCCATGGCCTGCGCGCCCCGCCTGTTGATCGCCGACGAGCCCACCACCGCCCTCGACGTGACCGTCCAGGCCGAGATCCTCGACCTGATGGAGGAGCTGACCCGGGAGAGTGGGACGGGGCTGGTGCTCATCACCCACGACATGGGCGTGGTGGCGCGGCTGGCCGACCGGGTCTGCGTGATGAAGGACGGCGCCTATGTGGAGGCCGGGCCTGCACCGGAGGTCTTCGCCCGTCCGCGCACGGACTACGCCCGCAATCTGCTGGAAGCGGCGCCCCGCCTGGACCGCGCCGACCGCGGCGGCCGGCCCGCCCCCGGCCCGGTCGCCCCGGACGCACCCCTGGCCGTTGAGGCCCGGGATGTGAAGGTCTGGTTCCCCGTGCGCCGGGGCCTGTTCGGGCGGCGGGCCGACCTGCGGGCCGTGGACGGGGTCAGCCTGGAGATCCGGCAAGGCGAGACCCTGGGGGTGGTGGGCGAGAGCGGCTGCGGCAAGTCAACCCTGTCCCGGGCGGTCCTGAGGCTGATTCCCCGAACAGCCGGGGCGGTCACCCTCTTGGGCCGGGACATCCCCGAGGCGGACCGCGAGGCCCTGCGGTCGGCGCGCCGCGACCTGCAGATCGTCTTCCAGGACCCCCTGGCCAGCCTGGATCCGCGGATGCCTGTGGGCGATTCCATCGCCGAGCCCCTTGGGGTCTTCCAGCCCCATCTCCAACGCCGGGCGCGCGAGGCCCAGGTGCGCACCATGATGGACCGGGTCGGCCTGTCCGGGGACCTGATCAACCGCTATCCGCACGAGCTGTCCGGCGGCCAGAACCAAAGGGTCGGCATCGCCCGGGCCATGATCCTGAAGCCGCGGGTCGTGGTCTGCGACGAGGCGGTCTCTGCCCTCGACGTCTCGATCCGGGCCCAGATCATCGACCTGCTGATCGATCTTCAGGCCGAGTTCGGCATGGCCATGATGTTCATCAGCCACGACCTGGCTGTCGTCCGCGAGATCAGCCACCGGGTCGTGGTGCTTTACATGGGTCGGGTGGTGGAGGAGGCACCGGCGGACCGCATCTTCACGGACGCGCGCCACCCCTACACCCGAACCCTGATCGCCTCGGCCCTCATCCCCGACCCCGGAGTCGAGCGCACCCGCCCGCGTCTCCGGCTGCATGGCGAACCGCCCAGCCCCCTGGACCCGGACGCCGCCCTCCGCTTTCTTCCCGGACGCCGGGGCGAGACCCCGCCCTACCGCCCGCAACTCCTGGAAGCGGGCCCCGGCCACCGGGTCGCCGAGTTTGATCCCCAGGCCTGAGCTTTCCCTTTTCCGGCGAAGCGACTAGGGAAGTGCCCCTGAAAGTCGCAGGTCCGCCATGAGCTTCACCCTCGCCGATGTCCGCGCCGCCGCCGAGCGTATCGCCGGCCGGGTCGAGCGCACGCCGATGCGCAAGTCCCAGACCCTCTCGGAAATCACCGGGGCCGAGGTCTGGGTGAAGTTCGAGAACCTGCAGTTCACCGCCGCCTACAAGGAGCGGGGCGCCCTCAACACCCTGCTCCAGCTGTCGGACAACGAGTCCCGTCGGGGCGTCATCGCCGCCTCCGCGGGCAATCACAGCCAGGGCCTGGCCTACCACGCCGCCCGGCTGGGCATTCCCGTGACCATCGTCATGCCGCGCTCGACCCCCTTCGTGAAGGTCCAGCAGACCCGGGCCTTCGGCGCCGAGGTGGTCCAGGATGGCGACACCTACGACGAGTCCGCCGCCATTGCTCGGAAGCTCTGCGATGAGCGCGAGCTGACCTTCGTCCACCCGTTCGATGACCTGAAGGTCATGGCCGGACAGGGCACGGTCGCGCTGGAAATGTTCGAGGAACAGCCGGACATCGAGGTCCTGCCCGTGCCCATCGGCGGCGGCGGCCTGATCGCCGGCTGCGCAACCGTGGCCAAGTCCATCAACCCGAACTGTCGGGTGATCGGCGTCGAGCCGGCCATGTATCCGTCCTTCACGGCGCGCATGCAGGGCATCGAGGCCGTCACCGGCGGGGCGACCATCGCCGAGGGCATAGCTGTCAAGCGGGTCGGCGACCTGACCTACGGGGTCGCCCGCCCTCTGATCGACGAGGTCCTGCTGCTCGAGGAGCCCTTTCTCGAGCAAGCCGTGGCCCTGTTCTGCAACGTGGAGAAGACGGTCGCCGAGGGCGCCGGTGCGGCGGCCCTCGCCGCTCTCCTGGCCTATCCGGACCGGTTCCGGGGCAAGAAAGTCGGGGTGATCCTCTGCGGTGGCAACATCGACACCCGCCTTCTCGCCTCGGTCCTCACCCGCCAGCTGGTCCGGGACCAGCGCCTCGTTTCCCTTCGGATCATCGGAGACGACCGCCCGGGCCTGCTGGCCAATGTCTCGGCCCTGATCGGCCAGATGGGCGCCAATATCGTCGAGGTGGCCCACAACCGCCTGGCCCTGGACGTGCCGGCCAAGGGTGCGGAGTTCGACATCTTGATCGAGACCCGCGACGCCCGGCACACCGAAGAAATCATGGAGGCCCTCAGGGCCCGGGGCTATCCGCCCCGCGCGGTCTGAAGGAGACCCCAATGCGCCTCGTCCTCATCGCCCTGGCCGCTGGCCTGTCCCTGCTCGCCGCCTGCCAGAGGGGCCCGGACCCCAAGGTCCTGGCCGCCAACGCCGAGGCGGGTAAGGCCTTCCTGGTCAAGAACGCCGCCGAGCCCGGGGTGAAGGTCCTGCCGTCCGGCCTGCAGTATGTGGTGGCCCGCACGGGCCCCGCCGACGGCGTCCGCCCCCTGCCGGGGGACCAGATCAAGGTGCACTACGAGGGCAAGCTCCTGTCCGGCGAGGTCTTCGACAGCTCCTACGATCGGGGTGTTCCCGCCGTCATGCCCCTGGATGGCCTGATCCCGGGATGGGTCGAGGCCCTGCAGCTCATGCGGCCGGGGGATGAGTGGCGCATCTTCGTGCCGGCGGAGCTTGGCTATGGCGACCGGGGCGGCGGACCGATCCCGCCCGGCGCGACACTGGTCTTCCGGATCGAGCTGATCGACGTCCTGCCAGGCCCTCGCCACAAACAGGCGGGCTGACCGCGTCAGCCCCGCCAGCGGATCACCACCCGGCGGCCGAGGAGGTCGAGAGGATTCCAGGTCATGGCCCGGGCGATCTCCCAGGACGAGGCCCTGCGGGTCGCCTGGGTGCGTCGGCGGGCGGCGAAGGCCGCCGGCAGGTCGGCCAGGGCGGCCCGTGCGCCCCTGAGGTTGGGTCCCAGCCGCCCCTGGGTCGCCAGCCGCAGGAAGAGTGTGGCGGTGGCGACCGCGTGCAGGGGCAGGGTCAGCCAGAACAACAGGGGCGGGGTATCCTTGATGAAGACCCTTATGCGGTTCCGGGCGCCATGGAAGCTGGCGAAGTCAGAACCCGCCCCGCCGGTGGAGGCCGAGCCGACGTGGGCGACCAGGGCGTCGGGGATGACCATGCAGGCGCCGCCAGCCAGCCGGATGCGGTAACCCAGGTCGACGTCCTCACAGTACATGAAGAGGTCCTCGTCGAACCCGCCCAGGGCCTCGAACAGGGACCGCCGTATGAGCATGGCGCCCCCGCAGGCCGAGAAGCATTCGCCTTCGGCCACCGGGCCGGGATCGGCCAGGCCGTAGCCGCCGCGATAGGGAATGCCGGGCAGGCTCATCACGTCGCCCAGGCCGTCGAGGCGTCCGGGTGCGTCGGCCATGGCCTGGCGGCAGCCGAAGCATTCCACCCCGGGGTTGCGCACAGAGCCCGCGAGCAGGCGCTCCAGCCAGTCCGGCGCCGCGAAGGCGTCGGGGTTCACCAGGGCCAGCCACTCGCCCTTGGCCTGTCGGGCGCCGAGATTGACCCCGGCGGCGAAGCCCAGGTTGGCGCCCGCCGGAACCGGGGTGATTCCGGGGACCTCGCGCATCGCCGCCTCCGGCGCGCCGTCGGTGGAAGCGTTGTCGACCAGCAGGATCTCAAGGGGCGGCAGGGTCTGGCTGGCCAGGGCCGAAAGGCAGCGGATCAGGTCCGGGCCCGACTGCCAGGCGACCACGATGACGCTGACCGAGCCCTGGGTCGCCCTCCCGGGGTTGTCTTTCGCCGCGTCCCGCGCCATGCCTCGCACCCTTCGCGGCCTTGCCGCCCGTATCCGGGAATTCCATGACGACCGTAACGCCCCTGGCCCTTCCCGAGGTCCTGCTTATCACGCCCCGCCGCCATGGCGATGCGCGGGGATGGTTCTCCGAGACCTGGAGCCGCCGGACCCTGGCCACCGCCGGGGTCGATGCTGAATTCGTCCAGGACAACCAGGCCTTCAACGCCCGGACGGGAACCGTCCGCGGCCTGCATTTCCAGGCGGCGCCGCACGCCCAGGCCAAGCTGGTCCGGGTGCTGTCCGGGGCCATACTGGACGTCGCGGTGGACGTCCGGCCGGGATCGCCGACCCGCGGCCGCTGGGTCTCTGCACAGCTTACCGCCGAAGGGGGCGAGCAGCTCTTCGTCCCGCGCGGCTTCGCCCACGGCTACTGCACCCTCTGCGATGACGTCATGCTGGCCTACAAGGTCGACGGCGACTATGCGCCCCAATCTGAGGGCGGGGTGATCTGGAACGATACGGACCTGGCCATCGACTGGCCGGTGTCCGGTGCGGACGCCGTCCTGTCCGACAAGGATCGCCTCTTGCCCCGCCTCGCCCAGCTTCCCGATCCCGCCTTCTGAGTTGCCGTTCCCGCCCATGACCCAGACCGCCTTCGAGGACCACGAGCTCCTCGCCCTTCTCGACCTGGAGACCCTGGACACCGACCTCTTCCGGGGGTTCAACCCGCCTTTCGAGACCCGCCGGATCTATGGCGGCCAGGTGGTGGCCCAGTCCCTCGCGGCGGCGTACCAAACGATCGAGGGGCGGGACTGCCACTCCCTGCACTGCTATTTCATCCGCCCCGGGAACCCCAAGCTTCCCATCCTGTTCCAGGTCGACCGGGCGCGGGACGGCGGGTCCTTCAGCGTCCGCCGGGTGGTGGCCATTCAGAACGGCAAGCAGATCTTCAACCTCGCCGCCTCCTTCCAGGTCCCTGAGACCGGCTTCGAGCACCAGCTGCCCATGCCGGACGCCCCGCCTCCGGAATCCCTGAAGAACGAGGAGGAGCTGCGGGCCGAGGCCGGCCTCGACCCGGCCTCCCGGCGAATCTGGCCGGTGGAGCTCAAGCCCTGCGAGCCGGTTCCCCATGGCTTCGTCGGCGCCCGCGAGCCGGTGGACATGTGCTGGTTCCGCACCCGCCTGCCCCTTGGGGACAGTGTCGCCGTCAACCAGTGCGCCCTGGCCTATGGTTCGGACATGACCCTGATGGACGCTTCCCTGCGCCCGCACGGGGTGGACTGGGACAGCGGACGGCTGCAGGCGGCCAGCCTCGACCACGCCATGTGGTTCCACCAGGCGACCGACTTCCACGACTGGCACCTCTTCGTTCAGGACAGTCCGTCGGCCTCCGGCGGGCGGGGCTTCAACCGGGGCCAGATCTACGCCCGGGATGGAAGGCTGGTCGCCGAGGCCGCCCAGGAGGCGCTGATCCGCTGGCGCTGACGCGGCGTCACGGTGGCCCGGCGGCGAAATCCGTGACAGCTTGGCGCTCCCGGTCGGGAGGGAGCCCATGGACCTGATCCTTCACCACTACGACGCCTCGCCCTTCTCGGAGAAGGTGCGGATCGTCTTCGGCATGACCGGCCAGGCCTGGTCCTCGGTGATCACCCCCAACATGATGCCCAAGCCGGACCTGACGCCCCTGACGGGCGGCTACCGGCGCGCGCCGGTCCTGCAGATCGGCGCCGACGTCTACTGCGACTCCATGGTCATCCTCGACGAGCTACAGAGGCGCACGCCCCTGCCGGGCGACCGGGGCCTGCCGGGCCTGAGGGGGATTGGCCTCTGGGCGGACCGCCTGTTCTTCCAGGCCACCGTGCCGGTGATCTTCGGCGAACTGGGCCACCTGACGCCCAAGACCTTCATCGCCGACCGCGAGAAGCTGTCCGGCCGCCCCTTCGACGTGGAGGCCATGGCCCAGGCCGCCGGGCCCATGCAGATCCAGTGGCGGGGGCACGCGGCCTGGATCGACCATGCCCTGGGGGACTCGCCCTTCCTGGCCGGCCAGGCGCCGGGGCTGGCCGACGCCTCGGCCTGGATGAACATCTGGTGGCTGAAGGGGGCCCTGCCGGACACCTACAACCGCCTCACCGCCGGCCTGGACCGGTTGGAGGCCTGGCGGCGGCGGATGGCCGGGATCGGCCACGGCGCGCGGACCGAGACCACCGGGGCGCAGGCCCTTGAACAGGCCCGCAGCGTCCGGCCCGCCGACCCGCCCGCTCATGATCCCAATGACGCCCTCGGCCTGTCGCCTGGCGATCCGGTTGTGGTCATGGCCGACGACTACGGCCGCGATCCCATCGTCGGAGCCCTGGTGGCCGCGCGGCCCGACCGCCTCATCCTGGCCCAGGAAACCCCCGACCTTGGCCGCCTGCACCTGCATTTCCCCCGGGTGGGCTACGTCGCCCTGCCCGGCAAGAGCTGAAGGAGACCCTCATGGAAGACCGCATCCAGGTGACCCTCGAGAACGGCGTCGCCGACGTCCGCCTCGTCCGCACCGACAAGATGAACGCCCTGGACGACCGCATGTTCCAGGCCCTGGTGGACACCGGCGAGCGCCTCAAGACCGAGAAGGGCGTGCGGGCCATCGTGCTGTCCGGTGATGGCCGGGCCTTCTGCGCCGGCCTCGACATGGGCAACTTCGCCAAGATGGCCTCGGGCGAGCGCCGCGGCGGGGCGGGCCTGGTCACGCCGAAGCGCACCGAGGGCGGCTCGAACCACGCCCAGCATGCGGTCATGGTCTGGCGTGAACAGACGGTCCCAGTGATCGCCGCCATCCATGGCGTGGCCTTCGGGGGCGGCTTCCAGCTGGCCCTGGGCGCCGACATCCGCTTCGTCACCCCGGATGTCCGCATGGCGGTGCTGGAGATCAAGTGGGGCCTGGTGCCCGACATGGCGGGCCTGGTCCTGATGAAGCGGCTGGTGCGCGACGACGTCGCCCGGGAACTGACCTACACCGGCCGGGTCTTCAACGGCGAAGAGGCCCACCGCATGGGCCTGGCCACCCGGGTCTGCGCCGATCCCCGCGCCGAGGCCCTGGCCCTCGCCGCCGATATCGCCTCCAAGAACCCCGACGCCATCCGGGCCGGCAAGCGGCTGCTGGACCTGGCCCCGGACGCCGACCAGCACGCCATCCTCCTCGCCGAGAGCCGGGAGCAGGGCGCCCTTATCGGCTCGCCCAACCAGGTCGAAGCCGTGAAGGCGGCGATGGAGAACCGGCCCAGCGTCTACGCCGACTGAACCCTCTCCCACTCGACCCAGACGTCGG
>CANGRP010000062.1 GCA_947456005.1 Caulobacteraceae bacterium | reverse complement strand
GAGTCGTCCTCGATCTCGAGCTGGTCTGGCGCGAAGGCGGCGCTGAGCTTTTCCCGCAACGTTCCGGCGATCCGTCCCATGTCCATCCTTAGAATCTTGAAAGCGAGCCCAACCTTCTCATACTTGGCGCATGGCCGGTGCGTTTCAATACAGACCCCGCTTCGTGGATATCCGGGTCCGACCGCCGACCGCGGAGGAAGCCGCACAGGCGGACGTGCACGCCCTGAAGCCAGGGCAGCGCGCCTGCGACCATCCCGGCTGCAGGGTGGCCGCCTCCGCCCGGGCCCCGAAATCCCGCGACATGCTGAATGAGCACTACTGGTTCTGCCAGCCGCACGCGGCCGACTATAACCGCAACTGGAACTTCTTCGCGGGCATGAGCGAGTCGGAGGTCCGGGCCCGCATGGAGCAGAGCGCCCTGGGGGACCGGCCGACCTGGGACTTCAAGGCCGGCAAGAACTCCCGGGAGTCCGCCGCCGCGGCGCGCGGCTTCGCCACGGGCGACGGCTTTCGGGACCCGTTCGACCTCTTTGGACGCACCAGCGCCAGCCGGTCCAGCGATGCGCCCGCTCGCCGAAGCCTGGGCAAGCTGGAACGCGCCGCCCTGGCGGACCTGGACCTGGACGAGGATGCTGATGCCGGCCGGATCCGGGCGCGCTACACCGAGCTGGTCAAGCTGTGCCATCCCGACGCGAATGGCGGCGATCGTTCTGCTGAGACCAAGCTCCAGCGGACGATCCGGGCCTACCAGGTCCTGCGCAAGGCCAAGCTGGCCTGAGACGCCAGGCGCCAGGCGTCAGACGGGAACCTCGCCTTGCACCGTCGTGCGATGCATGACCCTCAGGTAGCCGTCATAGCCGCCCTCGGCGAAGTGCATGGTGCAGCGGTTGTCCCACATCAGAAGGTCGCCCACGGTCCAGCGGTGCCGGTAGATGAACTCGTCCTGCGTCAGGTGGGCGAACAGGAAGCCCAGGAGGGCCTTGGATTCCTCCGGGGTGAATCCTTCAATCCCGACGGTGTAGACCGGGCTGATGTAAAGCGCCTTTCGGCCCGTCACGGGATGGGTCCGGACCAGGGGATGGGTCAGGCTGCCGTCAGCTTCTTCCGAGACGATGATCTTCATGGTCCGGGCTTCGGTGTCGCGGGCGAAGACCCCCTTGGTGCCATAGCTTTGCCGGGCCGAATGAACCGCCCGCAGGGGCGCCAACACGGCCTTCATGGCGTCTGACAGGGCGTCCCACGCCCGGCTGGCGTCGACGAAAAGGGTGTCTCCGCCAACCGGCGGGATGGTCTGGGCGCGCAGGAGGGTGGCGGCCGGGGGGGTTTCGAGGAAGCTCCAGTCCGAATGCCAGCCCGCTCCGAAGTTACTCGCCTTCTCGTCCGGCTCGCGGCGCAGCTCAAGCACATTGGGCCGCCCGGGCATGGGCTCAATGTAGGGGTCCTTGCCGAAGGGACCGATCTGCTGGGTGAAGGCCTCCAGGGCGTCCAGACCCAGGGGCTGGTCCGCAAAGCAGACCACAGAGTGCCGGGCCCAGGCCTGGCGGACCTCGGCCAGGACATCCTCTGACAGAGGCTGGGAAAGGTCCGGCCCCGAGATCCGCGCACCGAAGCCCGTGGGCTCGGCTGCAACCCTGATGCTTTCCGCCTGTCCGCTCATCG
This sequence comes from Caulobacteraceae bacterium, assembly GCA_947456005.1. GTDB lineage: Bacteria > Pseudomonadota > Alphaproteobacteria > Caulobacterales > Caulobacteraceae > Phenylobacterium. The sequence goes on along the minus strand of CANGRP010000062.1, from coordinate 9,143 downwards.
TCGCCTCCCGACCCTCATTTTCCTTGCGGGGTCACGCCCCCATCAAAGCCGGTTTGCATCCAGCGCGTAAGCCTGTAATCGATCCCGGTCATGACTTCTCTCGCCGATACCCAGGACGAAAAGCTCCTGTCCCTCGTTCCCGATCGCAGCGTCTCCCTCAGAGAGGCGTTTGGCGTCGATTCCGACATGATGGTCCCCGCCTTCAGCGAGCGCGACCCGCACGTGCCGGACGTTGATCAGGCCTACCGGTTCGATCCGGAGACCACCAAGGCCATATGCGCCGGGTTTGCGCATGACCGCCGGGTCATGGTGCAAGGCTACCATGGGACGGGCAAGTCCACCCACATCGAGCAGGTGGCGGCGCGCCTGAACTGGCCCCTCATCCGGGTCAACCTGGACAGCCACGTCTCGCGGATCGACCTGGTCGGCAAGGACGCCATTGTCCTGAAGGACGGCAAGCAGATCACCGAGTTCCGCGAAGGCATCCTGCCCTGGACGATCCAGCGGCCGATCGCCCTGGTGTTCGACGAATACGACGCGGGCCGGCCCGACGTGATGTTCGTGATCCAGCGCGTCCTGGAAGCCCAGGGGAAGCTCACCCTGCTCGACCAGAACCGGGTCATCCGGCCGAACCGCTTCTTCCGGCTTTTCGCCACGACCAACACCATCGGCCTGGGCGACACGACGGGGCTCTACCACGGCACCCAGCAGATCAATCAGGGCCAGATGGACCGTTGGTCGATCGTGACCACCCTGAACTACCTGGCCCATGACGTGGAGGCCGACATCGTGGTGGCCAAGTGCCCCGCCTACGCTACGGCCGAGGGCCGTCGAACGGTGGCGGCCATGGTCCGGGTGGCGGACATGACCCGCAACGCCTTCATCAACGGCGACATCTCGACCGTGATGAGCCCGCGGACAGTCATCACCTGGGCGCAGAACGCCGAGATCTTCGACGGCGACCTGGGCCTGGCCTTCCGCATGACCTTCCTGAACAAGTGCGATGAGCTCGAGCGCGGCACCGTGGCCGAGTTCTACCAGCGCGCCTTTGGCCAGGAACTGCCCGAAAGCACCGCCCGCCCGCGTCTCGGCTGAGCCCGGCGTGCGCCCTGACCGGGAGACCGACGCCCGGGAACCGGGTCGCCGTTTCTGAGTTGAGGAGACCCTGAACCCCGGCCATGTCCAGAAACCCGGAAAGTCCCGTCGAGCCCTTCAAGCGCGCCCTCGCCAACGCGGTGCGTTCGCTCGCCCAGAATCCGGATCTGGAGATCGTCTATTCGGGCGAGGCTTCGGGGGTCCAGGGCGACCGGGCCGTCCTGCCGCATCCGCCCCGCGACCTGACCCCGGACGACGCGGCGCGGATCCGCGGCATGGCCGACCAGATGGCCCTTCGGATGTCGCAGCATGACCCGGCCATCCACGCCCGCACCCGTCCGGGCTCGGCAGAGGGCCAGCCCGTCTTTGACGCCCTGGAGCAGGCGCGGATCGAGGCCGTCGGCGCCAACGCCCTGGGCGGGGTCAAGGCCAACCTGAAGGCCATGCACGACGCGGCCTGGGCGCGGCGGCCCTTCAACCCCGTGGAAGCCCAGGCCAACCCGCCCATGGCGGACATCGTCTCGCTCCTGGTGCGCGAGCGCCTGACCGGGGTGGAGCCGCCCGCCAATGCCCGCCCCCTGGTCGACATGTACCGCGCCGAGATCGAGGCCCGGGGCGCCGAGACCCTGGACAAGCTGGGCGAGGTCATCGGCGACCAGAAGGCCTTCGGCCGCCTGGCCCGAAGCCTCCTGCGCGACCTGTCCATGGGCGACGACCTGACGGACGCGCCCGAGCCGGCTGACCAGCAGGAAGAGGACGGCGACGAAGGCGAGGCCGAGGCCAGCGAGCAGGGCGAGGAGGGCGAAGGTGAGTCCCAGTCGCCCCAGCAGACCTCGATGGACGACAGCGAGAGCACCCACAGCGAGAGCGAGGACGCCGACAGCCAGCTCACCGAGGCGATGGAGGACCCCAACGCCGAGGACATGGACGAGCCTCCGGAGATGGGCGAGGGCGACCAGCCGGCTCGCCCGGAGATCAAGGGCGAGGGCAAGGTTCCCGCCTACCGGGTCTTCACCACCGCCCATGACGAGGTCGTCGCCGCCGAGGAGCTCTGCGAGGCCGAGGAACTGACGCGCCTGCGCGCCTATCTCGACCAGCAGCTGGCCAGCCTGTCGACCGTGGTCTCGCGCCTGGCCAACAAGCTCCAGCGCAAGCTGATGGCTCAGCAGAACCGCTCCTGGACCTTCGACCTCGAGGAAGGGATCCTGGACGTGGCGCGCCTGACCCGCGTGATCGTCGATCCGACCGCCTCCCTGGCCTTCAAGGAGGAGGAGGACACCGAGTTCCGCGACACGGTGGTCAGCATCCTCATCGACAATTCCGGGTCCATGCGCGGCCGGCCGATCATGGTGGCCGCCGTCTGCGCCGACATCCTGGCGCGCACCCTTGAGCGCTGCGGGGTCAAGACAGAGGTTCTGGGCTTCACCACCCGGGCCTGGAAGGGCGGCAGTTCCCGCGAGGACTGGCTGAAGGCCGGAAAGCCGGCGGCGCCCGGCCGGCTGAACGACCTGCGACACATCATCTACAAGGCCGCGGACGCCCCCTGGCGGCGGGCGAGGCGCAACCTTGGCCTCATGATGCGCGAGGGCCTGCTGAAGGAAAACATCGACGGCGAGGCCCTGATGTGGGCGCACCAGCGCCTGATCGGCCGGCCGGAGGCCCGCCGGATCCTGATGGTCATCTCGGACGGCGCGCCGGTCGACGACTCGACCCTGTCCGTGAACTCGGGCCACTACCTCGAAAAGCATCTGCGCGAGGTGATCGCCGAGATCGAGGGCAAGAGCCCGGTCCAGCTGATCGCCATCGGCATCGGGCATGATGTCACCCGCTACTATCGCCGGGCGGTGACCATCGTCGACGTCGAGCAGTTGGCCGGCGCCATCGTCGACCAGCTGGCCGAGCTGTTTGACGAGGAGCCCCGGAAGATGAACCGGCGGACGGCGGGACTGCTCGCGCCGCCGCCCCGCACCCAGGGGCCAGACGGGCCGGCCCGGCGCTCGACCTTCAAGGAAGTCCGGAAAGCCGTCCTGTAATGCGCTGGGTCCTGATCGCCGCCCTCGCCCTCCTGGCCGCCGGCTGCGCGGACCGGTCCGTGCGGGCGACGGGCCCGGTCCAGGCAGGCCCGTGGGTCACTGTTGCTGCTGAGCCCTTGGCTGCCGACCCGACACGGCCCGAGAGAACAGACTTCGGACGGTTCCGCTATGCGGGCGGCCTGGCCCTGACGGCGTCAGACAGCAACCGGCTGCACGGGCTCTCGGACATCCGCGTCCTGCCAGACAACCGGATCCTGGGCGTCACCGATGAGGGCGACCTGTTCGAGGCCCGGCTGAGGTTCGACGGCGACAGCCGCCTCAGTGGCCTGGACAGGGCCCGCCTCACGCCCCTGCAGGCGCCGGGGGGCGGCCCCCTCGGGGGCAAGCTGGAGGCCGACGCCGAGGGCCTGGCCATTCTCAAGGACGGCTCGCGCCTGGTCAGCTTCGAACAGCGCCACCGCATCCTCCTCTACCCCGCTGACGGCAGGCCCCCTCGTCCGGTGAACAGCCCCGACGCGACCTTCCCGCCCAATGGCGGGCTTGAGGCCCTGTCCGCCGATCCCGCCCAGGGCCCCGACGCCTGGCTGGCCGGAGGCGAGGAGTCCGGGGAACTCTGGACCTGCGCCCTGCGTACGCCCTGCCGATCCCTGGGAACCCTGCCCAAGCCCTTCGAGTTCGGCCTGGTGGCGGTGACGCCCCTGCCAGGCGGCGGCCTGGCCTACATGATCCGCGCCTGGGACCCCCTGCGCGGCTCCCGCATCGCCCTCATCCTGCGCAACGCCGCCGGGGCGGAGGTGGACCGGCTTGAGCTGGCCCGGCCGCTGACCACGGACAATTTCGAGGGCGTGGACGTCCTGCCCGGGAAGGATGGCGGCCTCCGGTTCCTGCTGGCCTCGGACGACAACTTCTCGACCGAGCAGAGGACGCTCTTGCTCGCCTTCGACTGGAAGCCGTAAGCCGACGATCTAGGGGATCAGGACCGCCTTCACGCAGACACCCTGGTGCTGCTCGACGATGGCGCGGTCGATCTCGGCCAGGGGATAGGTCTTGATCATCCGGTCAAAGGGCAGGCGGCCAGCGCGATAGTGCTCGACCAGCTGGGGGATGAAGACGCCGGGGTCGGCGTCTCCCTCGATGATGCCCTTCACCGTATGACCAAAGGTGATCATCTGGCCCATGTCGCCTGGCGCCGGCGTGCCGGGCGGCGTCACGCCCACGATCCCGAAGACCCCCTTGGATCCCAGGCAACCGGCCATGACGGCGTTCAGGACCGCCGGGATCCCGGTGGTGTCGAAGGCGTAGTCCACGCCGACCGGAGTGATGGCGCGCACGGCGGCGGCGAGGTCGGGCGTGGCGGCGGGATCCAGGACGTGAGTGGCGCCGAGTTCGAGGGCGAGGTCGCGCCGGGAGGCCATGGGCTCCAGCACGATGATGACCGCGCAGCCCTGGATCTTCGCCCCCATGACGGCGCTGAGGCCCACCGACCCGCCGCCGGTGATCAGGATGGAGGACCCGGCGCGCGCCGCCAGGCTGTTCATCACCCCGCCGGCGCCGGTCTGGATGCCGCAGCCCAGGGGTCCCATGAGCTCCAGCGGCACGTCGTCCGGTAGCTTTACCAGATTGCGTTCGTAGGTCAGGGCGTGGCTGGCGAAGGAGGACTGGCCAAAGAAGTTGGAGGCGACGTCGCCCGCCTCATCGTGCAGGGCCCGGGAGCCGTCTGGGCGGGCGCCGGTATAGTTGAGGAGCGGCATGGTGCGGCAGTAGGGGGCGTCGCCGTCATGGCATCGGTCGCAGGCGCCGCAGGAGCGATAGCTGATCGCCACCCGGTCGCCGGGCTGGAAGCGGGTGACCGCCCTCCCCACGGCCTCCACCACCCCCGAGCCCTCATGCCCGAAGACCGCCGGCAGGGAGTAGACCGCCTCTCCGGCGTGCCGGAAGACGAGGTCGGTGTGGCAAAGGCCGACACCGGCGATCCGCACCCGGACCTCGTCCTCCCGGGGATCATCCAGTGACAGGGGCTCGATGTCGAAACCGGTCCTGCCGGGACGGGCGACGGCGGCGGTGATCTTCATGGCGGCTCTCCTTGCTTTCCGTGGACCAGATCGGCGGCGGCGGCGCAACTGTGTCGGGTTCCCCGTGCCGTCGCCGGAAACGAAAAAGGCCGCCCCGGGGGGCGGCCTCTTCACCTTCCAGGGAAGGGGTTCGTGCTCAGGCGGCCGTTTCGGCGAGCTTGGCCTTAACCTGCCGCTTGATCTTCAGGGCGCGGGGAGAAAGGTCCTCGTCGCGGGCCTTGACCAGGTAGGCGTCGAGCCCACCCTTGAAGTCCAGGGTGCGCAGGACCGCGTTGGTGATGCGCAGCTTGAAGGTCTGTCCAAGGGCGTCGGACTGCAGGGTCACGGGCGCCAGGGCCGGCAGGAAGCGGCGCTTGGTCTTGACGTTCGAGTGGCTCACATTGTGGCCGACCATCGGACCGACACCAGAGAGTTCACAGCGGCGCGACATGGGTTCTTCATCCCGATAGAAAGAGGCCCGGAAACCGCGCGGCCGCCGGGGGAGCGGGGATATAGGCCAAGCCAACGGCGGAGGTCAAGGCTGAGTCCGGGAGGCGCGAATTGCTGATAGTTGTCGAGATGCGCTCGGTCGTCGAATTCGCCGAACGTCCGTAGACGGTAGCGCGCGCCCGATCTGACCCGGGGCGCGTGGCGGGGTCGATTTGAAGCCGCCGGAGATTCAAGTGCCGTTGGCGGGCGCGAGGTAGCCCTTCTCGGAGTTCGCTCGATAGCGGTCCACGTGATGAAACGCGCGGCGGCGAGGGAACGGTGGCTGATTTTCTTGATCGTGACGCTGGTTTGCCCTCAGCTGCTTTCATCTGACTGACGGGGGATCCTCGGCAATGCGCGAAAGTTTGCTGCTTCTAGGGGGTGTGTGGCTCGCATCGGCGGCGATGGCGATGTGGGCGTTCCGGAGGGCCCCCAAGGCGCTGAATTGGCCCATGCAATGGGGATTGGACCGACGCCCTACCTGGTTCGCACCAAGATTCTTTGCAATCCTAACACCGTTTGCCATGGTGACGATATTGGCCGCTCCCTTGCCGCTTCTCGGCTTGTCGCTTCGATCGGAAGAGGACCTCCTGGCACTCATAATCACAACCCTCATTATGACGGTTGTGGGTCTGATGTTTCAGGCGATTTACTATTGGGCCGTCCGCCGTTCTCTCGACAGTTGACGTTTCTAGGCCGGGCTAGCGGGGAGTGTCCGATATTCTGTGTAAGCGGCGCTTTGGGTCATTGATCGCGCTCTCAGCGAGCTGAGAGCGCGAAGCGGTCGCCGAACAGGACGGCAAACTGGCCCATTGCGGCGGCTAGGATCACGGCTCTCGAGATCGGCGCTGACATTGCAGGCTCCCTCCGCATTCCCGCCAGCTATTGCGGCGTCTTCGCGCACAAGCCGACCTTCGGCGTCATCTCCCAGCGTGGCCTCGTTCCTCCCGCCGTAAGGGCCGCCGATATCGATCTTGCCGTGGTCGGCCCGATGGCCAGATCGGCCCGGGACCTCCAACTGCTCTACAACACGATCGCAGATCATCCGGACGCGACGCGAAAGCGGGCGACACTCCGGACACTGCGTGTTGGGCTGTGGATCGATGAACCCGCCTTCGTGCTGGATCATCCGGTGCACGATACGATTAGGGCCTTCGCGGAAAGATTGAGCGCAGCTGGCTCTGTCGTCTCGCCCATAAGTGCACCCGTACCGCCGGGTGTGCTGCTCAGCACCTACACGATGCTCCTCTTTGCAATCATGGGCGCGTCCGTACCGCCATTGGCGGGCGTACTCTTCGAAGCTCTGCGCGGCCCTGCACGGGTCGCAACAGCAATGGGAGCGAGCCCTATGTCATGGGCTCAAGGCGTACTTGGGTATGCGGCCCGGCATCGAGACTGGTTGGCAGCGAATGAAACCCGAGCGCACCTGCGCGGCGAAATGATCACCTTTTTCCAACGGTATGACATCCTGATCTGCCCGTGCGCGCCCACGGTCGCCTTTCCGCATGACCACCGCCCAATCAATTGGCGCACGCTCTCAACATCCACCGGGGACCGGTTTTCCTATCTGCGGATGCTCGAATGGTCGGCGCTCGCGACGACATGCGGCCTGCCCGCCACGGCCATACCGGCGGGTTTAGCCGCCAGCGGCCTTCCCGTAGGGGTTCAGATCATCGGCCCGCCGGGCAGCGACACCTTCGTGATCGCCGTCGCCGAGGCAATTGAGAAAGCTCTGCAAGCGGCCTGAGCCGATGTCCAAAATCAAGTCGGGTAAAGGATGATCTGTGTGGCGCGGAACAGCGCCATGCGACGGCCGCTCGACAGGGAGGTTATCTCGGCATCCCACAGCTGCGTCGTGCGCCCGCTGTGAACGAGAGAAGCGATGATTTCGACTTCACCCATCGTCGCTGTGCCGATGAAGTTGCACTTGACCTCAGCCGTCGTGAAACTGCGTGCGCCTTCCGGCCATGCGGTCGATACGCCGTAGGCGCACAGGAGATCGGCCAGGGTCAGCCCGACGCCGGCCAGGAGGTAGCCGGTATGTGCAACGAGGTCGGGTCGAACGGTGAACCGCCCTGCTACGCGACCGTCGCTCACCGCGGTTACGGAAAGCCCCAAATGCTCCGGCAGCTTGCCGACATTGGCCTGGTTTAGCCGCTCAACGGAGGTTTGGTTCGTTGTTGCGACCATCTGACGTGCTCCGGAGCCCTACCTTCAGTGGCGCCCTTCCGTCTGCTCGGCTCGATATTCGAGGAGCTTGCGGTAGACGTCGGATTACCAAGCCCGTCCCAGAAATCGCTCAGATCAAGCCTGTTCGGTGAAGTTGCCAGCGCTAACTTGAAAGAACAAGTCACTGCCCGGAATCGGGACATCGTAGACGGCAGGATTGACCTGAGGATGGGCCGGCAGTCTGAACAATGGGAATCGTTCTCGGACCTGAGACTTCGGGACATGGGGGAGAAGGGCGGATGAGAAAGACGGTGGTGATCACGGGGGCCGGGCGCGGGATCGGGCGGCGACTCGTTGAGCTCTACCTGGACGCCGGCGACCGGGTCGTCGCGGGCGTTCGGGATCCGGCGGCGGTCCGGGAGTTGCAACAAGGCTCAGGCGGCGGAGACCTGGAGGTCTGCGCCCTCGACGTCCGGGACGGCGGCTCCGTGCAGCGCCTGGCCGATGCGCTGGGCGGACGCCGGGTCGACCTTCTCATCAACAATGCGGGGGTGATGGGCGGCGACCGGCAGTCGCTGGACGATATGGATTACGACGCTTGGCGGGACGCCCTGGAGGTCAACACCCTGGCGCCCTTTCGGGTGACCACCGCCCTGTTGCCCAACCTCGCCCGAGCCCCTCAGCCGAAGATCATCACCTTGACCAGCCAGATGGGGTCCCTCAGCCGCAATAGCCCTGGCGCGTTTGCCTACAGGAGCTCGAAGGCCGCCGCGAACAAGGTCATGCAGGTCCTGGCGCTGGACCTCAAGGCCCGGGGCATGATCGTCTGCCCGATGCACCCCGGCTGGGTCCGCACCGACATGGGCGGACCGAACGCGGCGATCTCTGTTGAAGATAGCGCCCGCGGTCTCGTCGAGGTGATTGAGCGGCTGGGCATGGCTGAGTCCGGACGGTTCTGGACCTGGGACGGCGCCGAGCATCCCTGGTAGCCGGCGCCCCCGACAGGACCCGGCGGCGTCGGTCCGGTCCTGCGCCTTTGCTGTGGACGGATTGATTTTTTCATTTGTGGTTAACGGACGATCAGCTACTATCCCTAGTATGGAACAAAATCCGAATCGTGCGGTGTCGCTGATTCGGTCATGATTCGTTTCGCCCGTGTTCGTGGGAAACGTTGGGTTCGTTAAATCCTTTACCCAGGTCCGGCGACTCGCGGGCTTCCAGTCGACTCCCGACCTCTTGCAGGCAGCCGATTCCCACCCCACCCTGAAGCCATGAGCGAGCGTTCGCTGGGTCCTGCGCCATCGCG
>CANGRP010000061.1 GCA_947456005.1 Caulobacteraceae bacterium | reverse complement strand
CTGTTGTCCACCCGGGCGGACATCTTCGGGGCGGAGTTCGCCCAGGACCTCGCCCGGCTGAAGGACAGGCTGGAGCCCTTTCCCACTGAGACGGCCCTTGAGGAGATCGCCACCAGCCTGGGCCGCCCGGCCGACGACCTCTTCGCTGAGTTCGGACCGCCCGTCGCCGCAGCCTCCCTGGCCCAGGCCCACCCGGCCCGCCTGAAGGACGGGCGCAGGGTCGCGGTGAAGGTCCTGCGGCCAGGAATCGAGCGCCGGGTCGAGGCCGACGCCCGGGTCATGGGCCTGGCGGCGGGACTGGCCGAGCGGTTCGCCCCGGACGCCAAGCGCCTGGAGCCCCGGACCCTGGCCGCCTCGGTGATCGAGTCGGTCCGCCGGGAGCTGGACCTGCGGCTGGAGGCGGCCGGCGCCGACGAGCTGGGGGCGATCATGGCCCGGGACGGCTACATGTCCGCCCCGGCGGTGGTCTGGGAGGGGGTGGGACGCCGGGTCCTGACCCTGGAGTGGGCCAGGGGGACGCCGCTCTCCGATCCCGCCAGCCTGGCGGCGGAGGGCGTCGACAGGCAGGCCCTGGCGACAGGGCTGATCCGCGCCTTCCTGGCCCAGGCCCTGGACCACGGCGTCTTTCACGCCGACCTCCATGAGGGCAACCTTTTCGTCTCGGCCCCCGACCGGATCGAGGCGGTGGACTTCGGCATTGTCGGCCGGCTGGGCCCCGAGCAGAGGCGTTACCTGGCCGAGATCCTCTGGGGCTTCCTGAATCGCGACTATGAACGGGTGGCCCGCGTCCACTTCGAGGCCGGCTATGTCCCCGCCCGCCACGCGGTGGGCGACTTCGCCCAGGCCCTTCGCGCTGTCGGCGAGCCGATCTTCGGCCGGACGGCCCGGGATGTCTCGATGAGCCGGGTCCTGATCCAGCTCTTCGAGATCACCGGCCAGTTCGACATGCACCTGCGGCCGGAGCTGGTCCTTCTGCAGAAGACCATGATGACCGCCGAGGGGGTCGCGCGGTCGATCTGGCCCGACCTCGACATCTGGACGGCGGCCGATCCGGTGGTGCGCCGATGGATGACCCGCGAGCTGTCTCCCGCCGCCCGCCTCGCCCGGCTGGGCGATCAGGCCGGCCGCCTGCTGTCGCGCCTGAACGCACTGGCGGAGAGCCCCCCGCCGCCATCCGCGCCGCTCCGGGGGCCCGGAGCGGTCGTCATCCTGGCGGGGAGCGCCCTCGTCACGGCCCTGGCGGCCCTCATTCTGGCCGCCTCAGCCCTCTGAGGCGCGGTCGCTCCCGGCCCGGGCGGAGCGCGCCTGGGTTTCCCTCGCCTTCTGGGCCTCCCAATAGGCGCCGCCCTGGTCGGGGTGGAAGAAGGCCCGGGGTTGTCCCTCCCGGCTGGCCACCGCGAAGGTGTTGGACCCCGGATGATAGATCAGGACGTCGCCGTTCCGGCGGGTCAGCCGCTGGGCGCCCTGCGGCGGGTCATCGATGAAGGTCCGCGCCTTGCGTACATAGGCCTCAAGGCTGGAGGCGCCGAAGCTTTCGCCATTCCGCGCGAAGGCGCGCTGGGCGTTCTCCTCAGCCGAACCGCGGCGGCTCGACGTCCAGAGGGGTCTGCCGTCCAGGAGGGGCGCCGGGGCCTCGGCGCGGTCGCCAGACCGACCCCCGTCATAACGGTTGTTCCTCTCAGACGTATCGGCCGGTGTCGGCGGCGAATAGGCGGTGTCGGCGGCGGAGGCGGCGGCGCCATCCGCCCGGACGGCGGAGGGGCGCTCGCAGCCCGCGAGGGATAAGGCCAGGGAAAAGGTCCCCAGAAGCAGGACGGCAGGGGTGCTGATGGACCGGACGGTCATTGTGGTCTCCCATTGCGCCCGCCCAGGCTGGAACAAATTAGGAACATCTTGTCCGGTTTGTCGAGTCCCGATGTTTTGGCGTAAGAGGCGGGGCGTTGTTGGAGGCGCCGGGATCGTGTCGGACAGACGAGTGCTACTGATCGTGGGCGGCGGAATTGCGGCCTATAAATGTCTGGAGCTTGTCCGCCTGCTGCGCGGACAGGGGATCGCCGTGCGCCCGGTCCTGACCCAGGCGGGCGCCCAGTTCGTGACCCCCCTGTCCCTGGCCGCTCTCTGCGAGGACAAGGTCCACACCGACCTCTTCTCCCTGACCGACGAGGCCGAGATGGGCCATATCCGCCTGTCCCGGTCGGCGGACCTCATCGTCGTCGCGCCGGCGACCGCGGACCTGATGGCGCGGGCGGCGGCGGGCCTTGCCAATGACCTGGCGACGACTCTGCTCCTGGCCACCGACACCCCGGTGATGATGGTCCCCACGATGAACGTGCGCATGTGGACCCACCCGGCGACCCAGAGGAATGTGAAGATCCTGCAGTCGGACGGCGTCCGCCTGGTCGGCCCAGAGGTGGGGGACATGGCCTGCGGCGAGACGGGGCCGGGCCGTATGGCCGAGCCCGCCGCGATCTGCACCGCCATCGTGGAGGCGCTGTCAGGGTCGCCCGAACAACCGCTGGCGGGTCGCCGGGCCCTGGTGACCGCCGGCCCGACGGCCGAGCCCGTTGATCCCGTCCGTGTGCTGACAAACCGGTCCAGCGGCAAGCAGGGTTTCGCAATCGCCGGCGCCCTCGCCGCCCTGGGCGCCGAGGTCACCCTGGTGGCCGGCCCTGTGGCCGAACCTACTCCGGCGGGCGTCCGTCGGGTGGACGTCGAGACGGCGCGGGAAATGCTGGCCGCCTGTGAGGCCGCCCTGCCCGCCGATATCGCCGTCTGCGTCGCCGCCGTGGCCGACTGGCGCCCCGCCGAGATCGCGGCGGGCAAGACCAAGAAGGTCGCAGGGGCGCCGCCGCCCGAGATCCGGCTGGTGGAGAACCCCGACATCCTCGCCACCCTGTCCCGCAGCCCCGGACGCCCGACCCTGGTCATCGGCTTCGCCGCCGAGACCGAGACCGTCGAGGACCACGCCCGGGCCAAGCTGGCGCGGAAGGGCTGCGACTGGATCGTCGCCAACGACGTGTCCCGGCCCGGCGTCATGGGCGGGACCGAGAACACCGTCTCCATCGTCACCCGCGAGGGGATCGAGCGCTGGGAAGAGGCGCCCAAGGCCGAGGTCGCACGCCGCCTCGCCAGCAGGATCGCCGCCGCCCTGTCCGGAGGCGCCTCTTGACCCCTGTCGTCGATATCGTGCGCCTGGCGCACAATCCGGACCTGCCCTTGCCCGCCTATGAGACCGCCGGGGCGGCTGGAATGGACCTGAGGGCCGCCGTGCCCGAGGACGAGGCCCTGGTCCTGCGCCCGGGCGCCCGGACCGCCGTGCCCACCGGCCTGGCCTTCGCCCTGCCCGACGGGTTCGAGGCCCAGGTGCGGCCGCGCTCAGGCCTGGCGCTGAAGTCCGGCGTGACCGTCGCCAACGCCCCCGGCACCATCGATGCGGACTATCGCGGCGAGCTGAAGGTGCTTCTGATCAACCTGGGCGAGGAGGATTTCATGATCCGCCGGGGCGACCGGGTCGCCCAGCTGGTCATCGCTCCCGTCGTCCAGGCCGCCTGGCGCGAGGTGGGCGAGCTGGACGCCACCGCCCGCGGCGCCGGCGGCTTTGGATCCACCGGCGGGCGCTAGGCCCACACCCCCCCTGCACGGAGAGACCCCATGGAGCTGATCCTGGTCCGCCACGGACGCCCCGCCCGAATGGAGACCACCGCCGACCCGCACCTGAACGAGGTGGGGCTGGAACAGGCCCGCCGGGCCGCCGCCTGGCTGGCCCTGGAGCCCATCGACGCCACCTGGTCCTCCACCATGCTCCGCGCGGTCCAGACCGCCGAGGCCTTCGCCGGACTGGTGGGGCATGAGGTCCAGCAGCACCCGGGCATTGTCGAGTTCGACCGCAACTCCGGGGTCTACATCCCCACCGAGGAGCTCAAGAAGGAGAACTTCGCCGCCTGGCAGGCCATGGCCACCGGCGGCCACGGGGTCGACATGGCCGAGTTCCAGAAGATGGTGGTCGACGGCATGGAGGAGATCATCGCCGCCCATCCCGGCGGCAAGGTGGCGGTCTTCTGCCACGGCGGCGTGATCAATGTGTGGGCGGCCCATGTCCTGGGCATCGAACCCCGGGTCTTCTTCGAGGCCGACTACACCAGCCTCAACCGGTTCCTGGCCGCCCGCAGCGGCCAGCGGGCCGTCGTCAGCCTGAACGAGCGCGCCCACCTGCTGGACGACGTCCGGCGGCCGGCCTGACCTGCGGCGAGGTCAGGCCATCCCGGATCCCTTGGGCTCGGCCTCCCAGCCGAAGACCTCCTCGACATCGACGCCGAAGACCCGGGAGATCCGGAAGGCGCTTTCCAGGGAGGGGGAGTAACGTCCCTGCTCGATCGCAATGACCGTTTGGCGGGTCACGCCGATGGCGTCCGCCAGCGCCGACTGGCTCATGTTCCCGGAGGCCTCCCTGAGGGCCTTGACCCGGTTGGTGATCGGCGGCGGCCTTGCCATGGAGCTTCACCCTAGCGCCGAAAGAGCACGACCTGGGCGCCGTACTCGATCAGCCCGGAGACGAACAGGCCCAGCACGATCACGTTGAACATGACGTCGCCATCCGCGTGGACGACGTAGTGCCCCAGCGCCGGAAGCACCGCCGCCAGGAACACCAGCCCAGCCCAATGACCGGCGCGGGCGATGATCAGGCGCTCGCGTTCGTCCGGCGGCGCATCCGCCTTCTTCGGGAAGAAGATGGCCAGGACGACCTCAAGGATGATGACGCTCGCAACGACCGCCGGCGCAGAGGCCACGACGGACGGCTGGGGAGGCGCGTCGAACCCGGCGCGCAGGATGGAGACCAGGCAACCGGCGCCCACGACGCCGAACACCAGAACCATGACCCAGGCGGAGATTTCACGGACAGACATCTCGGGGCTCCTCATCTGGAGCGGAAGGTAGTCGAAAATTTCTGACATGTCAAAAATTCTCGACACTTTGGGCGCGATGGGCTGTCGGAGCGAACTGGCTCAGCGACGGAAGCCCAGGACGTCCTGCATGTCGTAGGCGCCGGGCTCGCGCGAGACCACCCAGCGGGCGGCGGCCAGGGCGCCCCGGGCGAAAAGTCCCCGGTCCCGGGCCGAGTGGCTGAGGGTCAGGATCTCGTCCTCGCCGGCGAAGAGGACCGAGTGCTCGCCGATCACCCCGCCGCCGCGCACGACGGAAAAGCCGATGGCGCCTTCAGGGCGCGCCCCGGTGATCCCGTCCCGGGCGCGGATCGAGGCCCGGTCCAGGTCTACCCCGCGCCCCCGCGCCGCGGCCTCGCCCAGCATGAGGGCCGTACCTGAGGGGGCGTCAACCTTGCGGCGGTGGTGAGCCTCGAAGACTTCAATGTCGAACTCGGCGGGCGAGAGGGCGGCGGCGGCCAGCTCGACCAGCCCCATGAGCATGTTCACCCCAAGGGAGAAGTTCCCGGCCCTGACAATGGGAATGCGCAGGGCCGCCTCAGCCAGGGCGTCGATCTCGCCCGGCGAGAAGCCCGTGGAGCCGATCACCAGGGCCGGGCGACCGAGGGTCGCCGCCTCCCCGGCCAGGGCGACGGAGGCCGCCGGCGTCGAGAAGTCGACCACCACATCGGCGCCTTCGAGCGCGGAGGCCCGGTCCGTCAGGATCGGATCCACCGCATCAGGGCGGTCGAACCGGCCGGCGAGGACAAGATCAGGCGACGCCTCCACGGCTTCGGCCACGGCGAGCCCCATACGGCCGAGGGCGCCGGAGACGGCGATGCGGATGGGTGGGGTCACGGGGGCCTCCGGGGCTCTGGCGGACCCCCTTGTCCCGCGTCGGGGTCCCGTGGGTCAATGCCCTCTGGGTCCTGCGAGGTTGTCCGGTCCGCAGCCGGCCTGTAGGTTGCCGGCCTTTCGGGGCCTGTCCGGCCCGAACCCAAGGAAACGCCGCCCCGATGAGCGACGCCAGGAAGCGCACCTTCACCGACGAGGAAGCCCTCAGCTTCCATCAGTTCCCCACGCCCGGGAAGCTGGCCATCACGCCGACCAAGCCCATGGCGACCCAGCGAGACCTGAGCCTCGCCTACTCGCCGGGGGTGGCCGTGCCGGTGCTGCGCATCGCCGAGGATCCCGAGACCGCCTACGACTACACCTCCAAGGGCAACCTGGTGGCGGTGATCTCCAACGGCACGGCCATACTGGGCCTGGGCAACCTGGGCGCCCTCGCCTCCAAGCCGGTGATGGAGGGCAAGAGCGTCCTCTTCAAGCGGTTCGCGGACGTCGATTCCATCGATATCGAGGTGACCGCCACCGACCCGGACGAGGTCATCACGGTGGTCAAGAACATCGGCGTGACCTTCGGGGGCATCAACCTGGAGGACATCAAGAGCCCGGAATGCTTCCGGATCGAGACCGAACTCCAGGAACTGCTCGACATCCCGGTCTTCCACGACGACCAGCACGGCACGGCGATCATCTCGGCCGCCGGCCTGATCAACGCCTGCAAGATCACCGGTCGCGAGCTCAAGGACGTCAAGCTGGTGCTCTGCGGCGCCGGCGCGGCGGGGATCGCCTCCCTGGAGCTGGTCAAGGCCATGGGCGTGCGGGCCGACAATTGCATCGCCGTGGACAATACCGGGGTCATCTACCGGGGCCGGCCCTCCGGCATGAACCAGTGGAAGTCGGCCCATGCCGTGGAGACCGACGCGCGCACCCTGGCCGACGCCCTCAAGGGCGCCGACGTCTTCTTCGGATTGTCGGTGAAGGGCGCCCTGACACGCGAGATGGTGGCCTCCATGGCCCCCAACCCGATTATCTTCGCCATGGCCAATCCGGACCCGGAGATCACCCCGGAGGAGGTCGCCGCCGTGCGCAGCGACGCCATCGTCGCCACCGGGCGCAGCGACTATCCGAACCAGGTCAACAACGTCCTGGGCTTCCCCTACATCTTCCGCGGCGCCCTGGACGTGCGCGCCCGCCGGGTGAACATGGAGATGAAGGTCGCCTGCGCCAACGCCCTGGCCCAGCTGGCCCGGGAGGACGTGCCGGACGAGGTCGCCGCCGCCTACCATGGCAAGCAGCTCAAGTTCGGGCCGGAATACATCATCCCCTCGCCCTTCGATCCGCGGCTGATCTCCTACATCCCGCCCTTCGTGGCCCAGGCGGCCATGGACTCCGGCGTCGCCCGCACCCCGATCGCCGACATGGACGCCTACCGGGCCTCCCTGGCCCAGCGCCTCGACCCCACGGCCGGCTTCCTGCAGAAGATCCAGGGCGTGGTCCTGAAGTCGCCCGAGAAGCGCATCGTCTTCGCCGAGGGCGAGGAGCCCAGCGTCATCCGCGCCGCCTTCGCCTTCCAGAACGCAGGCCTCGGCCGCGCCATCCTGGTGGGCCGCGAGGACCTGGTGGAGGAGAACATGCGCCTCGCCGGCCTCGATCCCGCCGAGGCGGATCTCAAGGTCGTCAACGCCCGGGTCTCAGAGCACAATCCCGAGTTCGTCGAGTTCCTCTATGGACGGCTGGCCCGCCAGGGCTACCTGAAGCGCGACGTCCTGCGGCTGATCAACCAGGACCGGAACTCCTTCGCCGCCTCCATGGTGGCCCTGGGCCACGCCGACGGCATGGTCACCGGCGTGACGCGGTCCTACGATCAGGCCCTGGAGGAGATCCTTCGGGTGATTGATCCGTCTCCGGATGGCCGGGTCATCGGCATGAGCGTCCTTCTCGCCAAGGGCCGGACCCTCTTCATCGCCGACACCAACGTCACCGAGATGCCGGACGCCGACGAGCTGGTCGATATCGCCTGCGAGGCGGCCCGGGCGGTCAAGACCCTCGGCTACCGGCCGCGGATCGCCTTCCTGTCCTACTCCACCTTCGGTAACCCCATGGGCCAGAGGTCCGAGAAGGTCCGCGAGGCGGTGGCCATGCTGGACGAGATGGACGTCGACTTCGAGTACGAGGGCGAGCTGCCCCCGGACCTGGCCCTCGACACCTCCAAGTGGGCCAACTACCCCTTCATGCGCCTCAGTGGCCCCGCCAACGTCCTGATCATGCCCGCCATCCACTCGGCGGCCATCTCGACTCTTCTGGTCCAGGAGCTGGGCGGAGCCACCGTCATCGGACCCCTGCTGCTTGGCCTGCAGAAGTCCGTGCAGATCACGCCCCTGGGGGCATCCGTCTCCAAGATCCTGCAGATGGCGACACTCGCCGCCTACGAGCAGGACGTGGTGGAAGACCAGGCCTGATCAGGCGGGCTCGGCGGGCGCTGCACGGGAGGGCTCTCCGGGCTGGCCGTCCTCGGACAGGAGGATGGCGACCCACCGGGACCCGGGGAACTGGGCGCAGATCACCATCACGATGACGGTGAGCGGCGTCGACAGGAACATGCCGACCACGCCCCAGAGCCAGCCCCAGAAGGCCAGGGACAACAGGACCACGAGAGGGTCCATGTTGAGGCTGCGCCCCTGCATGCGCGGGGCGATGATGTTGCCCACCACGAAGTGCAGGCCCTGCAGGATCACGTAAAGGAAGACCGCCTGCCAGTGGCTCTCGAACTGCAGGAGGGCGAAGACCGGCGCGACCACGACGCCGAGGGCGGCGCCGAGGATGGGGATATAGCAGGCCAGGAAGATCAGGATGGCGAGGAAGGTCGCCCCGTCGAGTCCCACCGCCGCCATGGCCGCCCAGGAGGCTGCGGCGATGATCAGCCCGGTGACGGTCTGGACCCACAGGTACTGCTCCACCGACGTGATGATGGCGCGATAGGCCGCCGCCACCGCACGCCTCTCCTCGCGGATGTCTGACAGGTTCAGGACCTTTCGCTCCAGGCCCCGCCGCGAGGCGAGGATGAAGCCAAGGTAGACCAGGATCAGGAAGGTGTCGGCGGCCATGCTCCGGACCACGCCGGCGGCGCTGGCCAGGTAGCGGCCGGGGTCCAGCTGCGCCAGCATCTCGTCCAGGGTGGGCGCCGCCGCAGTCGGGGCGGCCTGGGCGAATTCGGCGAACAGGGCGTTGAGCCGGGGACCATAGCTCACCAGCTTGGCGGCGAAGGCCGAGGCGTTGTCGATGGTCAGGACCAGGAGGCCGGTGAAGAGAAGACCGGTCAGGACCAGGGCGACCGGCATCCCGAGGCGAGGTCGGCCCGGCAGGAGGCCGCCCAGGCGCCGCTCCAGCGAGCTGGCGAAGCTCCCCAGCACCACAGCCAGGAAGAGGGCCATGGCGAAGGGCGCCAGGACCCCCGAAAGAGCCTTTGCGGCCGTAGCGGCCGCGATGACGGTGAGGACCACGAGGCAGGCGCGCTCAAGGCCGCGCCCGCGCTCGGGCGGGGGAGAGGGGAGGACTTCGGTTTCGACGCGGCTCATCGCCCCATCCTGCCATGGCGGGCCGGCTTGGCGAAGGCCCGACCGCAGGCCATACAGGATCGGCGGGGGCCGCGGGCGGCCGCGCACCGCTTCGGGAGGGTGGAGAATGACGCAGACCGCGCCGGCCGGCGATGTCCTGATCGGGGGATCAGGCCAGCCCGAGACGCTCCGCCTGGATCGCGCCAACCGGCACGGACTTGTCGCCGGGGCGACGGGGACCGGGAAGACCGTCACCCTGCAGATCCTGGCCCAGGGGCTTTCGGACGCCGGGGTGCCGGTCTTCGCCGCCGACGTGAAGGGCGACCTCAGCGGCGTCGCCGCCCCCGGCGAGCCCGGGGAGAAGATGCTGGCGCGGGCGCGCTCCATGAACCTGGAGCTGGTTCCCCAGGCCGCGCCGACCCTGTTCTGGGACCTCTTCGGCGAAAAGGGCCACCCCATCCGGGCGACGGTCTCGGAGGTGGGGCCCCTGCTCATCGCCCGCATGCTCGAACTCAATGACGTGCAGGAGGGCGTGCTGTCCGTGGTGTTCCGGGCCGCCGACGAGGAGGGCCTGCTGCTCCTGGACCTGAAGGACCTGCAGGCGGCCCTGACCTTCGCCGCCGAGAACGCCGCCGCCCTGGGCGCGCGCTATGGCAATGTCTCGACAGCCACGGTGGCGACCATCCAGCGAAAGCTGCTGGTCCTCGAGGACCAGGGCGGCGCCCGCCTGTTCGGGGAGCCCGCCCTGGACCTGGGCGACTTCATGCGACGGGACGAGACCGGCCGGGGCTATGTCAGCATCCTGGCCGCCGACCGGCTGATCACCTCCCCCCGCCTCTACGCCACCTTCCTGCTCTGGTTGATGTCCGAGCTCTTCGAGGTCCTGCCCGAGGTCGGCGACGCCGACCGTCCCAAGCTCGCCTTCTTCTTCGACGAGGCTCACCTGCTCTTCCGCGATGCGCCGAAGTCCCTGCTGGAGAAGATCGAGCAGGTGGTGCGCCTGATCCGCTCCAAGGGCGTCGGGGTCTATTTCGTCACCCAGAACCCGGCCGACATCCCCGACGCGGTCCTGGGCCAGCTGGGCAACCGGATCCAGCATGCCCTGAGGGCCTACACGCCCGCCGACCAGAAGGGGCTCAAGGCCGCCGCCAGCAGCTTCCGCACCAATCCCGAGTTCAACACGGCCGAGGCGATCCAGGCCCTGGGCGTGGGCGAGGCCCTGGTGTCGGTCCTGGACGAGAAGGGCGCGCCGACCGTGGTGCAGAAGACCCTGATCCGGCCGCCGGTCTCGCGCCTGGGGCCCTTGACCCCGGCGGAGCGGGCCGCGGTCCTGGGGGCCAGCCCCCTTCGCGGGATCTACGAGGCCGCCATTGACCGGGAGAGCGCCTTCGAGGTCCTGAGGGCCCGTACCGAGGCCCGCACCCGGGCGGAGGCGGAGGCTGAGGCCCGTTCCATTCCTCCGGCCCCCGCGCGGGCGCCCGCCAGCCCGAGGGCGCCGAGG
>CANGRP010000060.1 GCA_947456005.1 Caulobacteraceae bacterium | reverse complement strand
TCGGAACCGGATTTTGAGTCCGGCGCGTCTGCCAATTCCGCCACGCCCGCTGATCTTCGGTGTTGATAGCCCCTGCCCTGTCGCCCTGCATCCGTTTTCTGCCAGCTTGCGTCTTGGTGCGAGTGGGATCAGATGAAAGCCGTTCTGAGGACCTCCTCTCTGATGGTGCCCGTCCCATGTCCAGTCACTCCGCCGCCAAGGCTCCCGGACCGGTGTATCGGCTCGGCGACGCCCACCCTGGCGACCGGGGCGTCATACTCGAGGTCCGGACACCCGCCACCGGATCGAGCGAGGCCGTTGACCCTGCCGAACTTGAGCTCCGCCTGCTGGAGTTCGGCTTCGTGGAAGGCGCACGCGTAGAGGTGCTGCACGAAGGCCCGCTGGGCGGTAATCCCATCGCCGTGAAGATCGACGGCATGCGCGTCGCCCTTCGAAGGGGTGAGGCGATGAACGTCATCCTGACGCCGGAGGCGGCGTGACCGCTGCGGGGATCGCCACTGTCGCCCTTGTCGGCAATCCGAACTGCGGCAAGACGGTCCTGTTCAACGCCCTGACGGGGGGCCGCCAGAAGGTCGCCAACTATGCCGGCGTGACGGTGGAGCGAAAGGAAGGCCGGGCCAGCCTTCCCTCGGGACGCCGGCTCCGGATCCTCGACCTGCCGGGAACCTACTCCCTCCGTGCGCGCTCCCCCGACGAGGCCATTACCCGGGACGCGGTCCTGGGCCGTCTTGCAGGTGAACCGGCGCCTGATGTGATCCTCTGCGTCGCCGACGCCACCAACCTCGGGCTGGTGCTGCGGCTTGCGCTGGAGCTGAAGAGCACCGGCCTGCCCATGGTCTTCGTGCTCAACATGATCGACATCGCCGAGCGCCAGGGGATCGTGATCGATGTCGAGGCCCTGTCCCGGGAACTGGGAGCCCCGGTCACCGCGACCGTGGCGACCCGGAAGAGGGGACTGGAGGCCCTCCTCGAACTCGCCGCCGCCCAGGCTGACCGGACGGCTGCAGCCCCACCTTCCGGCTGGCGCGAACCCACGGCCTCAGAGGTCCGCGCAGCCCACCGCCAGGCGCGGGATCTGATGCGCACCGCCGTGCGTCCGCCCAGCCGGCCGGACACCCTGACCGGCCGCCTCGACTCGCTCCTGCTTCACCCCGTGGGCGGCGTCGCTGTCCTGCTTGGGCTGCTCTTCCTGATGTTCCAGGCCGTCTTCACCTGGGCGGCCCCTGCCCAGGACCTCATCGAGGCCGGGTTTGCAGCGCTGGGCGTCGGCGCCGAGGCCATCTTGCCGGACGGCTGGATGACGGGGCTGGTGGTCGACGGCCTGATCGCCGGCGTCGGATCGGTCCTCATATTCCTGCCGCAGATCCTCATCCTGTTTCTCTTCATCCTGCTCCTCGAGGACTCCGGATACATGGCGCGGGCGGCCTTCCTGATGGACCGGATCATGGGCGGCGCCGGGCTTCACGGCCGGGCCTTCATTCCCCTGCTCTCCAGCTTCGCCTGTGCCGTCCCGGGCATCATGTCGACCCGGGTGATCGACAGTCGCAGGGACAGGCTCACCACCATCCTGACCGCGCCGCTCATGACCTGTTCCGCCCGGATCCCGGTCTACACCCTGATCATCGGCGCCCTGATTCCGAATCGCACCGTGGGGGGCGTGCTCAGCCTGCAGGGTCTCGTGATGTTCAGCCTCTACGCCGCGGGAATCCTCTCTGCGCTTGGGGTGGCCTTTCTGATCCGAAAGGTGTTCTGGCGGGGCGGCAGCGAGCCCTTCATGATGCAGCTGCCAGACTACAAGCGCCCGGAACCTGGAAACGTCCTGCGCAACCTCGGCCAGAAGGCCGGGGCCTTCATCAGCCGGGCGGGACGGATCATCCTTCCGCTGATGGTTCTGGTCTGGGCCCTCTCCAGTTGGCCGGCTCCCCCGGAGGGGACGGAGGGTCCGGCCATCGCCTACAGCGCCGCCGGACGTCTCGGCCATTGGCTGGAGCCCCTCTTCGCCCCCATCGGCTTCAGCTGGGAGATGGTGGTGGCCCTCATCCCCGGCATGGCGG
Source organism: Caulobacteraceae bacterium (assembly GCA_947456005.1). Classification (GTDB taxonomy): domain Bacteria; phylum Pseudomonadota; class Alphaproteobacteria; order Caulobacterales; family Caulobacteraceae; genus Phenylobacterium. The sequence goes on along the minus strand of CANGRP010000060.1, from coordinate 8,782 downwards.
CCCGTGAGGTCGCTGTCGCGGCCCTCGGCGCGATCTACGCCGTCGGCGGCGAGGAGGGCGCCCTCGCCGGGATCCTGGCGCGGCAGTGGTCGCTGGCCTCAGGCCTCGCCTTCCTGGCCTGGTATGTCTTTGCGCCCCAGTGCATCGCCACCCTCGCCGTGGTCCGGCGTGAAACAGGCGGCTGGCTCTGGCCGACCGTCATGTTCGGCTACATGCTCGGCCTCGCCTATGCAGCGGCCTTCCTGGTCTTCCAGGCCTCCCGCGCGCTCGGGCTGGCCTGAGGTCTTCCGGGCCATGCTCGCCCGGATAGGCGGCACCCCGGCGTGATCAGGGGCCACTTGGTCCGGACCCGGTTTCGGAGGATAAGGCGTTCATGGCGTACCTCCCTGCAGGACTGAGGGACAGACTGCCGGCCGCCTGGCCGGCGGTCGCCCTGGCGTTCAGCGCCTTCATGCTGGCGACAGCCCATGCCTTCGAGCGGTTCGGGGGCTATGCGCCCTGCCTTCTCTGCCTGAAGCAGAGAGAGGTCTATTGGGTGGCGGGCGCCGTCGCACTGGTCGGGATCGGCCTGCTCAGAACGCCGAAGGCGCAGAGTCTGCGGCCATGGCTGGCGCTCCTCATCGCCGCGATCTTCCTTCTCGGCGCCGGCCTCGCCGCCTATCACGCCGGGGTGGAGTGGAAGTGGTGGCCGGGTCCGGGGGCCTGTTTGGGGGTCGGGGGAACGGTGTCCAGCCTGAACATGGCCGGTCTTCTGGACGGTACGCTGAAAGTCAGGCCGCCCGCCTGCGATACCGCCGCCTGGCGTCTGCTGGGCCTGTCCATGGCGGGCTGGAACGCCTTGGCTTCACTGGCGTTCGCAGGCCTGGGCGCCCTTGCCTGGCGTTGGGAAGGAAAGTCACCATGATGCAAGCACCCCGAAGGCCTGGCGCCGGGGCTGGCAAGGCCCGTCTCGCCGAGATCCTGAGGGTGGACCACGCCGGCGAGCTGGGCGCTGTCCACATCTATCGCGGCCAGCGGGCCATCCTCGGCGAAGCCGCCGGCAAGGAGCGGATCGCCGGCCAGCTGGAGAAAATGGAATCCCACGAGGCTCGCCACCTGGCGAGGTTCGAGGTCCTGCTTGCGGAACGGGGGGTCCGTCCCACGCTGATGACGCCGCTCTGGCGCCTGGCGGGCTTCACCCTCGGGGCGGGGACTGCTCTGCTGGGGGAGAAGGCCGCCCACGCCTGTACCGAGGCTGTGGAGACGGTGATCGGAGACCACTACGCCCGGCAGGTCGCCGAACTGGCGGACCGGGATCCTGAGCTTGCGGCGGAACTCTCAGTCTTTCGCGACGAGGAACTGGCGCATCGGGACCTCGCCGTGGAGGAGGGCGCACGGGAGGCGCCAGGCTACCCTCTCCTTGCCGCCGCCATCCGGCTCGGGTGCCGGGCGGCGATCCGGATCAGCGAGAAGATCTGACGGCGGATGACGCCAGGTCAGGGATCCAGTTCGACGTCCCAGTAGAGATAGTCCATCCACGACTCGTGCAGATGATGGGGCGGGAAGCGCCGACCCTGTTCCTGGAGGCGCCAGGTGGTTGGGCGGACCGGCCTGCGCCTGAGCGACATCTGGGCCTCCTCCGGGGTGCGCCCGCCCTTGTCGAGATTGCAGCGGGAACAGGCGGCCACGATGTTGTCCCAGCTGGTGCGTCCACCTCTAGACCTGGGAACCACATGGTCAAAGGTCAGGTCCTCGGCGCGACCGCAGTAGGCGCAGGCGAAGCCATCGCGAAGGAAGACGTTGAAGCGCGTGAAGGCGGGCGCGCGGTCCTGGGCGACGTAGGACTTCAGGGAAACGACCGAAGGCAGGCGCATGGAGAATGCGGGCGACCGGACCTCCTGGTCATAGGTGGACAGGACGTCCACTCGATCGAGGAAGACCGCCTTTACGACGTCCTGCCAGCACCAGAGCGACAGGGGATAATAGCTCAGGGGTTGGAAATCCGCGTTGAGGACAAGCGCGGGCCAACCTGAAGGCGCCTGGTCAAGGACCTGCATGGACCGCTCCCCCTGCCCAGGCCTTGCGGACTGAAGTCTGACGCCGCCGTGTGAAGATCCATCTCCCTGCGCTTCAACCTGCCCTGCACCAGTATGGCGGCGATTCTCGCGGTGGCGCCCAGTGAAGGTTCCGAGACAAAAAAAGAGGGGGCCCTTTGGCAGGGCCCCCAGGGGAGGAGTCTGTAATGGAGAGACCGGGGGTCAGGGAAGGATCAGGATCAGGTTCCCGATCGCGGCCACGAGGGCCAGGGACAGGAGGAAGACCGATCCGGACCGATCGATCAGGGTGACGAAGAGGGCGATGGGGGCGGGGAGCGAGGACATGGACGTAAACCTTCTCTTGGTGAACCCGTGGGGAGCGGGCGTTCGATTTGAACACCGCTTAGATACCAGACATCTGAGCAGTGTAAAGATACTTTTTTCAAGAAATGTTCAGGGAGGTTCCTCCTCCCGTCCGGCCCTGCACGACGGGCAACAAAAAAGGGCCCCGGAGAGGGGCCCTTTGCGCCGTAGGCCAGAGGCCTATCCCGTGAACGACGCCAGCGAGGCGAGGGCCAGGGGGAAGACGAGGGCCAGGAGATAGGCCGGAGTCAGACGATCGATGAGACGAACGACAAACACGAGAGACATGACACACCTTCAAGTTAGCGCCCCGGGGGAGCGGGGCCGTTTTTTTGCTGCACCTGCGAAATGGGGATAATCTGATCGTTGTCAAGATTGGCTTGCCCCGGATTTTGTTCCCCATTACTGAGATTTCATGGAACAGGCCCAACTGACTGAAGCCCGCCCCTATCACCACGGCGACTTGCGGCGCGCCCTTGTCGACGCCGGTCGGCGACTCCTGGAGGTTGAAGGCGGCGCGAGCATCTCCCTGAGGGCGGTGGCGCGGGAGGCGGGTGTCAGCCCGGCCGCCCCCTATCATCACTTCCGAGACAAGAGCGAACTGCTCGACGCCCTCGCCATTGAGGGATGGGACCAGCTTGCGGTGCAGATGAGAGCCGCCCTCGCCGAAGCTGCGACCGGGCGGGATCGACTGGTTACCCTGGGCGTCGCCTATGTGCAGTTCGCCAAGATGAACCCCGCCATCTACCGCGTGATGTTCGACTGCAGCCAAAGCCACGAGTCCATGCCGGAGAAGCTGCGCGACGAGGGCGCCTACCGCCTGGTCTGCGACACCCTCGTGGAGTCCGGGATCGACCCCAGGGACGAAGTCGGCCTGGAGCTTGCCGCGGTCGCCATCTGGTGCGCCGCCCACGGGGTCGCCGAGATGGTCGGGTTCAAGGAGTTCGCGCCCCTTCAGGCGCACCTCGGCGGGGAGGCAGCCTTCCTGCAGGCCATCTTCAGCCAGCTGGACCTGTTCCGTCCGAGATCCGCTGTCACCGCCAGCTGACAACCTGACGTGGCGGGGCCGGTCTTCAGGTTCGCGCCCTCGCCCACCGGGCGTCTTCATCGGGGTCATGCCTTTTCGGCTCTGATGTCCTGGCGCGCCTGCAGGGCGGCCAAGGGCGCCTTCCGGCTGCGGATCGAGGACATTGACAGGGTCCGTTGTCGCCCGGAATTCGAGGCTGGGATCCTTGAGGACCTCGCCTGGCTGGGTGTGGACTGGGACGGTCCGGTGCTTCGCCAGTCCGGACGCGGGGCGGCCTACGAGGCGGCGTTGGCCCGCCTGGCCGAGGAGGGGCTCGCCTATCGCTGCTTTCGGACGCGGCGTGAGGTGGCCGACGCCATGACCCGGGCGCCACACGGGGACGAGATCGTGTTCTTCGGCGAGCGCTTGCCGGAACAGGAGGAGGCGGCCCGCCTCGCAGCAGGCGAGGCGTTCGCCTGGCGACTCGATGCCCGTGCGGCGGCGGAACGCACGGGTCCCCTCAGCTTCCTCGAGACCGGGGCGGGACCTGCCGGTGAGACCGGGCGCCAGGTCGCCCAGCCCGACTCGTCCGGGGATATTGTCCTGGCCCGCAGGGACATAGGCGTGGCCTACCACCTCGCCGTGGTCGTGGACGACGCCTTCCAGGAGGTCACGACGGTGGTCAGAGGCTACGACCTCTTCGGAGCGACCCACGTCCAGCGATTGCTCCAGGTCCTGCTGGGGTTGCCAGAGCCCATCTATCAACACCACCGGCTGCTGGTCGGACCCGATGGAAAGCGCTACGCCAAGCGGGATCGTGCGGAGACCCTGCAGGCGCTTCGCGAACAGGGCGTCAGCCCGGACCGGCTTATCGCGGAGCTCGACCTTGACGGAGATCGCTGAGAGCGGCGGCGCGGAACGCCGCACCGCCATGATCGTACTCGTCGCCGGCGCCTGCATCATCGGCCTCGCCCCCATCCTCGTGCGCCTGGCCGATGCGGGGCCCGCCGCGGTCGGGTTCTGGCGCATGCTCTTCGCCCTGCCCCTGCTGGCGCTGCTCGCGCGCCGGGAGAGCGGGGGCATTGGTCCGCCAGGATGGGTGCTCGGGCTCGCCGGGGCCGCCTTCGCGCTGGACCTGGCCTTCTGGCACTACGGGATCGCCCTGACCTCCGTGGCCAAGGCGACCATCCTGTCCAACCTGACGCCGGTGATCGTGACTGGCGTGGCCTGGCTTGTCTTTCGCGAGAGGGTCCGCCCCCTCTTCCTGGCCGCGGTCGCTCTGGCTGTCGGCGGCGCCTGCCTCATGACCCTGGCGCGCGACCCGGGCCTGCCGGGGGTCAACCCCGCCCTCGGAGACGCCTTCTCGGCCATGACGGCCGTCTGGTACGCCCTCTACTTCCTGGCGGTGCAGAACGCACGGCGGACCCGGGGCGCCGCCCAGGTCATGTTCTGGTCCAGCCTCACCGCCGCGCCCTTGCTTCTGGCGGCTTCAGGCCTGCTGGGCGAACGCCTGACGCCGGCGACGCCCGGCGGTTGGGCCGCCTGCGTGGGTCTTGGGATCATGCACGTGACTGGACAGGGCGCCATCGCCTGGGCGCTGGGCCGGTTGCCCGCCTCGGTCACCTCGGTCGTCGTCCTGGTCCAGCCGGTGGTGGCGACGGTCCTTGGCTGGTTACTCTTCGGAGAGGTCTTCGGACCCGGCCAGATGCTGGGCGGCGCCATCGCCCTGACCGGGGTCATCCTGGCCCAGCGGGCGGCGCGCCCGGCCGCTCAGCCTGGCTGAAGCCCCCAGGCCGTCCTGGCCTCCTCGATCTCCGCCATGGCGGAGTTGAAGAGGGACCAGTCATCCGAGGCGGCGATGGGCGCCCAGATCGCCTCGATGCGGTCGATGAGGAGTTCGGCCGGAGTCTCACGGCGGAAGAACGGGTGGTCCAGCCGCCCAGGACGGTCTGGCTCAGCACCGGCCACCTCTCGGCGAAAGTCCTCGAACTCCGGCCTGCGGTAGATCTCTCCCCGGGGCCCGGCGAGGGCCCGGGCCTCATCGCCGCAAAACCAGTCGTAGAAGAACGGCTCCCAGCGGATTTCCGCCCCGCCCGCCGCCAGGGCGGCGAAGGCGGCGCTGACCAGCCGGGCGTCCGAGCCATTCCCCCGGCAGGTCAGGCCCAGGCGCCGCACCACCGCCCTGGCCAGCGCCTCCCGGTAGAGGTCACCGAAGCCATTCAGGACCTCCACCAGCGCGTCCTCGGGCGACCCCGCCATCAGGAGACATCCCGCCAGCTGGCGCAGGTTCCAGAAGACCGCCTCCGGCTGTCGGCCAAAGCTGTAGAGGCCCGCATGGTCGAAGTAGGCGGCGACGAAGTTGGGATCGCTGTGCGGCAGGAACCGGTAAGGCCCGTAGTCGAAGCTCTCCCCGGTGATGTTCATGTTGTCGGTGTTCAGGACCCCATGCACGAAGCCTGCGGCCATCCATGAAGCTGTCAGGCGGGCGGCGCCCCGGCAGGCCTCGTCCAGCAGGGCCGCGCCAAGATCCGCCTCGCCCATCCTGTCGGGGAAGTAGAGCTCCAGGGTGTAGTCCACCAGCCGGCGGACCAGGTCCGGGCGCTCCAGGGCCGCCGGCCTCTGGAAGGTTCCGAACCGGATGTGGCTGTGGCTCAGCCGGACCAGGACCGCAGAGCGCGTGGGGCTCGGCTCGTCCTGCCGCACCAGGGCCTCGCCAGTCTCAATAAGGGAGAAGGCGCGGGAGGTGGGAACGCCCAGGGCCTCGAGGAAGCCCGCCGCCAGCACCTCGCGCACGCCGCCCTTGAGGGTCAGTCGCCCGTCCCCACTGCGCGACCAGGGCGTGACGCCGGATCCCTTGGTGGCGAGATCGAGGAGGCGGCTGGAGCCGGCCTCGCGCAGCTGGGCGAAGGTGAAGCCCCGGCCATCGCCGAGATCGGGGTTGTAAACCCGGAACTGGTGTCCGTGATACCGCTGGGCCAGGGGATCGGGCAGATTGCCGGGAAGCGGCTGGAACCGGCCGAAGTGATCGGCCCACTCCTCATCGTTGAGTTCGGCCAGCCCGACGCTCGCCGCTGCGCGGTCGTTTCGCCAACGCAGGTCCAGCCGGGGAAAGTCTGCAGCCCGGACCGGATCGGCGAAGTCGGGGCCGAGACGCGGGAGGCAAGGATCGGGAGCATACTGGGGAGAAAAGGCCATGGGCCCGAAATGACCGCGACGCCGCCAGGTCGCAAGACCTGATCCTTGCCAATCGCCCTTCGCGTGCTAACCGGAGGAGCATGAGTCGCAAGATCAACCTGGACTTCCTGAAAACCGAGGCCGCCTCTGGCCTGGTGCTGGCCCTGGCCGCGGCGCTGGCCATTCTCCTGGCGAACTCGCCCTGGGCGGCGAACTATTTCAGCCTGATCAAGCATCCCCTGACCTTCCAGGCTGGCGATTTCGAGATCACGAAGCCGGTCCTGAAGTGGATCAAGGACGGGCTGATGACGATCTTCTTTTTCGTCGTCGGGCTGGAGATCAAGTACGAGATCCTCAGGGGTGAGCTCTCGAACCCGCGCAAACTGGCCCTCCCCGTCCTCGGAGCTCTCGGCGGGATGGTCGTGCCGGCGGTCGTCTATCTCGCCCTCAACATGGGGCCCGGGGGGGCCCTTGAGGGCTGGCCGACGCCCGTCGCCACGGACATCGCCTTCGCCCTCGCGGCCCTGGCCATCGCCGGCCCCAGACTGCCCATGGCCCTGCGGACCTTCCTGCTGACCCTCGCCATCGCCGATGACCTTGGCGCGGTGGTGCTGATCGCAACCCTGTTCACCGAGCAGATCGACCTCGTCGCCCTGGGAGGCGCGGGCTTCGGGCTCGCCCTCATGACCCTGGCCGGGAGATGGAAGGGCGCCCCCTACGCCCTGTTCGGCGTCCTGGCCTTCCTCGTATGGGCCTTCACCCTCGAGAGCGGCGTGAACCCGTCGATCGCCGGGGTGGCGGCGGCCATGACCATTCCGATCGAACCGCGGCGGCCCGGAGAGACCGGGATGCTCAAGCAAATGATGCATGGCCTGCACCCCTATGTGGCCTACGGCGTCATGCCGGTTTTCGCGTTTGCAGCGGCGGGCTTCTCGTTCGGGGAGCTGTCGGCGGAAAACCTGCTCAGTCCCGTGGCGATCGGCATCGCCGCCGGCCTCTTCATCGGCAAGCAGATCGGGGTCTTCGGCGCCTCGGTTCTGGCCATCCGACTTGGGATCGCCCGGCGTCCGACCGACTCGACCTGGATGGAGATTTACGGCTGCGCCCTGCTCTGTGGCGTCGGCTTCACCATGAGCCTGTTTATCGGCGCCCTCGCCTTCGATGCTGACAACCCGACCGCGCAGAGCGCGGTCCGGCTGGGCGTGATCGGCGGGTCCATCCTCTCAGGCGCACTGGGCATGGCGGTTCTCGCCTGGAGCCAGAGGGTCCGGGACAGGCTTGGGACCTCTGCGGCGCCCACGACAACAGCGGGACACAGTTAGGCCCGCCCCGCACGGAGACGGGCCCGCCAGAATTAGGCGGTCAGGGCCGCCTTCAGGGCCTCCCCTGCCTCGCGGGCGGCGACCTCCACCGCAGGCGAGACATCGCCCATGATGTAGAAATCATGCAGCATGTCAGGATAGTGGACGTGGCGCACCGGTACGCCAGCGGCCGCGAGCCGCCTGGCGTAGTCGCGCCCCTCGTCCTGAAGGGGATCGTAGCCGGCGGTCACGACGTAGGCGGCGGGCGTCTCGGAAACGTCGACCTTCGACCCCAGGATGACGCGGTCGATCTGTGGGTGCCCCTCCGCGGCCAGGCACTTCACGAACCAGTCGATGGCGGCCTTGGTCAGGAGGGGACCGTCCATCCGCTTGCGGCTCTCGGTCTCGGTCTCAGGGCAGATGTAGGGATAGAGCAGCATCTGGAAGGCCAGGCGACGCGAGGGATCCGCCTTCAGGTCAATGGCGATGGAGGCGGCGAGGTTGCCGCCGGCCGAGCAGCCGCCGACCCCGACGCGGGTGGGATCGAAGCCGATATCGGAAGCGTGGTCGATGGCCCACTTCGTCGCTTCCAGGCTGTCATCATGGCTGGCGGGAAAGGGATTCTCCGGCGCCAGGCGGTAGTCGATCGCCAGGACCCGGCAGCCGGAATAGGCGGCCAGGCGCCGGCAGTGCCCGTCATGCGTCTCGAGGTTGCCGATGACGAAGCCGCCGCCATGGAAATAGACGAGGCCGGGAGTCGCCGCCGGGGCGCCGGCGGGGGTGTAGAGACGCGCGCCGACCGGGCCTGCGCCACCGTCGACCTGCAGGTCGCGGGTCCCCACATCCTTGGGCGCTCCGGTGTTCTGTCTGGTGCGCTGCATGACGTAGCCGGCCCGGACCATGTCCGGGGGCAGGCTGTCGAG
>CANGRP010000059.1 GCA_947456005.1 Caulobacteraceae bacterium | reverse complement strand
AGTCGTCGGATCGCCGGGTAGATCCGTCGAAGGCGAGGACAAGCGGACCGGCGTCCACCATCGCAGCGCCGGAAGCGGCCCGGCCGTTGTCGACAGATGACCAGGAGATCGCGCCGCGACCTTCCACCCGACCATCAGGTCGCCGGGAGGGCACCCGGTCGTCCAGGACATTGACGACGCCGCCGATCCCGGACCCGCCATAGGCGAGGGTGGACGGACCGCGAAGCACCTCGATCCGGCTGGCCTGCCCAGCCTCGCTGGGAACAGCATGGTCAGGCGACAGGGAACTGGCGTCCACCATGCCGACCCCGTTCTGGAGCAGGAGGACCCGGGGTCCGGCAAGGCCCCGGATGACCGGGCGGCTCGCACCGGGGCCGTAGGCTGTGGACCGCAGGCCAGGAAGGCCCGAGAGCAGGTCGCCGATCCCCGCGGGAGGGGCCAGGCTGATCTCCTCGGCGGAGATGAGATTTACACTGGTGGTGACCGTATCCAGGGAGAGCGCGTAGGGCGCCGCCGTCACCACCACTTCGGCGACGGGGGTGGCCTCTGACTGGGCCTCAGCCGGGGCGGCCGTGAAGGCGAAGACGGCGCCAATGGCGGAACTTGCGAGCAGTTTTTGGAGAAGCATTGGGCCTGCCTGAGTCATCTCCGATGGTCCTATGTTATAAAATAACATTTGGCAATGGGGGCCGGGGCAGGATCAGGCGCCACAGGGAAGCGCCGGCTACCACGGAAGCGTGAACACCCGGGTTGCACCTCAATGGCCCGCTGAAGGCTCCTTGACCCGAGGGACCATCCTGGCGCCTGTAACCGAAAGGCGTACGGGCCTGTTTGAGCAGGGTCTCGATCCCTTCATCCTCTAGGGCGTTATTGCGGCGATCGTCCTTGGCGGCCAGCACCTGAACCAGCGCAGGCGCGCCCGGGCGCTCTGGACCCCGCGCCGGAGGCTGCGCATCGGGGTCGTGAGCCTTTCAGTGGTGTCTGGCTTTGCTTTCGACTTCTACAGACTGTCGCAAGCCGCCCTGTCGGTGGTCGCGACGGATCGTTTCCCTGGGGGTGCTGGGAACATGGTCTCCCAGGCTCTATATGCTTCCCTAGGGTCAGGCCCGCTGACCGTCGCAGCGTCCTGCGGCGTGCTGCTGGTTCTGGCGCTGGCGATCGCAAGGGTCCTCGAGGAGGTCTGAAGTCATGTCGGCGCATGCGTCCCCGGCGGAGAGCCGGATCAGCGTAAGGGACATCCGTTTGCGGAAGGGGCAGGACCCGCTGATCTGTCTCACGGCCTACACTGCGCCAATGGCCAGGCTGATGGACCCTTTCTGCGACATCCTGCTGGTGGGTGATTCCGTCGGCATGGTGGTCCATGGCCTCCCCAGCACGGTGGGCGTCACCCTCGACATGATGATCCTGCATGGTCAGGCGGTGATGCGGGGATCCCGGCGAGCCCTGGTGGTGGTGGACATGCCCTTCGGGTCCTGCGAGGGGGCGCCCGAGGTTGCCTTCGCGAACGCGGTCCGGGTCCTGCAGGAGACGGGCGCACAGGCGGTCAAGATCGAGTCGGCTCCGGCCGTGATCGCGAACATCCGATACCTGGTCGAGCGGGGCGTGCCGGTCATGGGCCATGTCGGGCTGCGGCCCCAGGCCGTCCTCGTCGAGGGGGGCTTCAGGGCCCGTGGACGTGAGGCTGAAGAGCGCAGGCAGGTCCTCGGCGAGATGCAAGGCGCGGTGGAGGCTGGGGTCTTCGCCCTCGTGATCGAGGGCGTAGCTGAGTCCCTGGCCACGGAACTGACCGCCCAGTGCCCTGTACCGACCATCGGGATCGGCGCCTCGGCGGCCTGCGACGGCCAGATCATGGTGACCGAGGACATGCTGGGTCTTTTCGAAAGCTCGCCGCGTTTCGTGCGGCGCTACGGCGATCTTCGGGGACTGGTGGCCAGCGCCGTCGAGCGCTATGCCAACGATGTTTCGGCCCGTCGTTTTCCGGGTCACGGAGAGACCTACTTCTCCACGCGCCGCAAGGCGGGCGCCCCGCATGTTGACGTTCCGGCCGGCTGAAACCTCCGCCATGCTTCCGCCATGCGCCTGAGGCACTGTCCGCCCGTTGCGGCGGACCGGCCGGCGCTATAGTTTCCGCCGCGCCGGGTCGCGGCGCCCAATGCGGAGTTCCCAGAGTGGTCGACGTTTTCGAGGAGGTCGAGGAGCAGATTCGCTCTGACCGCTATCGCGCACTGGGACTCAAGGTGCTGCCTTGGTTCATCGGAGTGGTCGTCCTGAGCCTGGCGGGCGTCGGAGGCTGGCAGGGCTACCGCGCCTGGACCACTTCGCAGGCTGCAAAGGCTTCGGAGGTCTACGCCGGGGGCGTCGAGGCCCAACAGGCCGGCCGTGTCGCGGACGCCAAGGCGGCCTGGGAGACTGTCGCCAAGTCCGGAAGCGGCGCCTACAAGTCGCTTGCGTTGCAGCACCTGGGCGCCCTGCGTCTTTCCGAGCAGGATACGGCGGGTGCGGTGGCCTTCTTCGACCAGGCGGCCAAGGCGGCCCCGGATCCGCTGATCGCCGACGCGGCGCGGCTGAAGTCGGTCTACGCCCTTCTGGACACGGCGCCGCGAAACGAGATCGACGCGCGCCTTGAGCCTCTGCTGAAGGCGGGTCGGCCCTTCCAGATTCAGGCGCGGGAGGCTGCGGCCTTCTCCAAGCTCCTCGCCGGCGACACGGCGGGCGCGAGGGCCGACTTCGTTGTGGTCTCGCTTTCACCCGACGCAGCCGAGGGCGCACGTAGCCGCGCCACCGCCGCCATGGCCCTGATCGACAGCGGATCGGCAAAGGTCACCCGCGATCTGGTCAAGGCCGCCGCCGCCCTGCCGCCGCCGAGGCCGCTTCCTTCCGGCGTCCTGCCGGGCGAGGGGCTTCCCCTTCAGGCGCCTGTTCAATGATCCGGCTAAACCTCCCCGCATATGCGGTCCTCGCCGGGGCGCTGCTCGTCTCGGGCTGCGCCCAGCTTGGGAACGTCTTCAACTTCGGAGACCAGGGTCCGCAGGAGACCGCCCAGGCCGAGAACCGGATTCCCCTTGGCGGGTTCGACCAGGAGGTCCTATCCGAGGAAGGACTGAAAGGCGCCGGGTTCTACCTGCCCGATCCCACGCCCATCGATCAGTGGGCCCTGCCCGGCGCAAACCCGGAGCAGGCTCCCCCGCACGCGGACGCCGGCAAGAGCCTGTCCGTGGCGTGGAAGCGGGGCTTCGGCGCCGCCGCGGGCCGGAACGCCCATGTCCTCGCGCCTCCAGTGGCGGTGAACGGCAAGATCTATGTGATGGATGGACACGCCTCGGTCAGCGCGCTGGATGCGCGCACCGGCGCACAGGTCTGGAAATCAGATCTCCGGGGACGGTCCCGGAGGGACACGGTGGCCTTCGGGGGCGGTCTCGCCATCGCCGAGGGCAAGCTGGTGGTCACCTCGGGCTATCGGTTCGTGACCCAGCTGGACGCCGAGACCGGCAACGTCCTCTGGCGGACGCAGACCGAGCAGCCCATCCACGCGGCTCCGACCATTTCGGGTGGGCGCGTCTTTGCGGTGACTATCGACAATACGCTGCTGACCTTTGACTTCGCCACGGGCAAGGAAGGGTGGACCTACCAGGCCCTGAGCGAGTCCGCGCGGATCCTCGCCGCCTCCAGCCCTGCGGTCTCGGGCGACACAGTGGTGGCCGCCTTCGGCTCTGGCGAGTTGATCGCCCTTCGCGCCGCTAACGGGAACGACCTGTGGAGCGAGGCCTTGTCACGGGCAAGCCGCACCAATGCGCTCTCGGAGATCCGGGATATCGCCGGCCGTCCCGTGATCTACCAGGGAGATGTGGTGGCGATCAGCCACTCGGGCGTCCTGTCTTCCACCGACCTTCGCACCGGACAGACCCGCTGGACCCTGCCCATCACCGGCATCACCACCCCCTGGGTGGCCGGGGACGTGATCTACGTCGTCGATCGTACTGGGAAGCTTTACTGCCTCGCCCGGGAGACCGGCCTCGCCTACTGGGTGAGGGATCTTGGCGAGGGGCGCGAGAAGAGGGGGGGCTTCCTGGGCTTCGGGGGCCGATCCGATCCCAAGAAGCCTGGCGTGAAGCCCGTCTGGTCTTCGCCCATCCTGGCCGCCGGCAGGCTGCTTCTGGCCTCAAACACCGGTGAGATGGTGGCGGTCAACGCCCGGACCGGAGAGGTTGAGCGGTCTGTCATGCTTGGAGAGTCCGTCACCGTTGGCCCCATCGCCCTGGGGGAGACCGTTTATTTCGTGACCGATGAGGCCCGGCTCATCGCGGTCCGATAGGCGCCCGGCTTGACCCTTCGCCTCGCCATCGTCGGCCGGCCCAATGTGGGCAAGTCCACCCTGTTCAACCGGCTTGCGGGAAAGCGGCTGGCGATCGTCGATGACCGGCCGGGTGTGACCCGTGATCGCAGGTTCGGGACAGGCCGGATTGGCGACCTTGACCTGGAGCTCATCGACACCGCTGGCTTCGAGGATGTGACCGACGAAAGCCTCGAGGCCCGGATGCGCGCCCAGACCGAGGCGGCCATCCGCGAATGTGACGTCGCCCTCTTTGTCATCGACTCGCGGGTAGGGGTGACCCAACTCGACGAGATCTTCGCCGACGTCCTGCGCCGGCATGACCGGCCCGTCATCCTGGTCGCCAACAAGGCTGAGGGCCGGCAGGGAGATGAGGGTGTCAATGAGGCCTTTCGGCTGGGCCTCGGGGAACCCATTCCCCTCTCGGCCGAGCACGGGGAGGGACTTGCCGACCTCTATGCCGCGCTTTCAGCCTTCGTCGACGACCCCGAGGACGCAGGTGAGTCGGATTTCGAGGCCGCGCTGGCCGCTGAGCGCGAGGCGGCCGACGCGGAGGACGAAGCGGAGGTCGCCGGGGCGGATCCCGCCGACGACCGGCCCCTCCGCATCGCCATCGTCGGTCGTCCCAATGCGGGCAAGTCCACCCTGGTCAACCGCCTGATCGGCGAGGATCGACTGCTGACGGGACCGGAGGCGGGGATCACCCGCGACGCCATACCCGTCGACTGGTCCTGGGGCGGGCGCACCATCCGGTTGGTCGACACCGCCGGGCTTCGCCGGAAGGCGAGGGTCCAGGAGGGGCTCGAGAAACTCTCCACCGCCGACACGATCCGCGCCATCACCTTCGCCGAGGTCGTCCTGCTCGTGATGGACGCCACCCATCCCCTTGAGATCCAGGATCTCCAGATCGCCGACCTGGTGGAGCGGGAGGGAAGGGCCATCGTCTTCGTACTCGCCAAGTGGGACCTGATCGATGAACCCCAGTCCCGGTTGGCCGAGATCCGGGAATCCCTGGATCGGCAGCTGCCGCAGGTTCGTGGGGCGCCCCTTGTGGCCCTGTCCGCCGAGACAGGCCGCAACCTTGACCGGCTTATGCCCGCCGTCCTGAAGGTGCACGAGAACTGGTCGACGAAGGTCAAGACCCGGGACCTCAACGACTGGCTGGCCCTCGCCATCCAGCGCCACCCGCCGCCGGCTGTGAACGGCCGTCGGGTCCGTCCGAAGTACATGGCCCAGACCAAGGCGCGGCCGCCGACCTTTGTCTTGTTCGCCACAAGGGCCGACCAGTTGCCGGACCACTACCGCCGGTACCTCGTGCACGCCCTCCGCGAGAGCTTCGACCTGCCGGGAGTGCCGATCCGTGTCAGCGTGAGGTCGAGCCGCAATCCCTTTGTGGATGGACCGTCCCCGCAAGGCTCCTCTCTCCCTGGCCGGGGGCGTAGCGGCGCGGGGAAGGCCTCCGGATCCAAGCGTCCCGCTGTCTCGGGCAAGGTCACCCGGAAGGCGTCTGACAAGCCTCAGGGCAAGGCCCCGGCGAAGGCGGTGACGAAGCCTGGATCTGGCCGAGCGGGCCTCGCCGGCCGTTCTTCGGGCAAGTCTCCCGCCCCTCGTAACCTCAGGCCGAAGGGCTCGACCCCTCGCGGTCGGCCTTCCAGGCCCGGAAAGACCTGACGACCGTCGGCAGGCCCGGATCCCCGAGGACGAGCTCGACAATCATCGGACCGATTTCGGAGGGTTCGGGCAGGGTGGCGGCGTCCTCTCCCGGATAGGCCTCGGCCCGCATCCTCGTGCGCATGGCGCCCGGATCGATTATGGCCGCGCGAACTCGGGAGTTCTCGAGCTCATCGGCCCAGGCGCGGACGATCGCCTCCATCGCCGCCTTGGAGGCGCTGTAAGGCCCCCAGAAGGCTCGTGGCGCTGCGGCCCGGCTGGATGTCACGAACAGGGCTCTCCCGCCGTCCGAGGCCTTCAGGAGCGGCTCCATGGAACGGATCAGCCGCCAAGAGGCCGTGGCGTTGACCGTCATGACCCGGTCCCAGAGCCCGGGTTCCACGTGACTCACCGGAGTGATGGCTCCCAGAACCCCGCCGGCGTGGACCAGGATATCGAGACGGCCGAAGCGCTGGTGGAGGGCCAGGCCGAGGGCGTCCAGTCCCGCAGGCTCGGCCAGGTCTAGGGGAACGAGGGTCGCGCGCCGGCCCGTCCGGGCCTGGATCTCGTCGTCGAGGGACTCAAGTGCACCCTGTGTCCGGGCAGTGGCGACGATGTGGGCGCCCGCGTCGGCCAGGGCCAAGGCGCAGGCGCGACCGATGCCGCGGGAGGCGCCGGTGACGAGGGCGATCTTGTCTGCAAGGAGGGTGTCGGCGGTCATGCGCCCCCTTAGCCCGTTGCGGGCCGGTCGTCACCCTCCCGCCCGGGTCTCCGCGGGGATCTCGGGCCTCTCAGAGTATCTTTGGGCGATCACGGCGACGACCATCAGCTGGATCTGGTGGAAGACCATGATGGGGAGCAGGACCAGGCCCAGGGCGTCGCCCGGGAAGAGTACGCCCGCCATGGGCACGCCGCTGGCCAGGCTCTTCTTCGATCCGCAGAAGACCAGGGTGATCTCGTCAGGGGTCGAAAGCCGCGCAGCCCGGGCGGCGGCCAGCGTCAGGCCGAGGACGAGGGCGAGGAGAACGCTGCAGACGAGGGTCAGCTTCACCAGGTCCAGGGCGCCGAGACGGCTCCAGAGCCCGCCTGTGACGGCGTCGGAGAAGGCGGCGTAGACCACGAGCAGGATGGAGCCCCTGTCCAGCCGGGACAGGGCCTTGGCCTTCCCGGCGACGAAGCCCGCGATCCAGGGGCGCAGGAGATGCCCCGCCAGGAAGGGCGCGAGCAGCTGGAGCACGATGGCCCGCACGCCCTCGAGGGAGACGCCGCCCCCCGTCTGGTGAAGGAGCAGGCCCGCGAGGACGGGCGTGAGGCCGATGCCGATCAGGTTCGAGGCCGTCGCCGCCGCTACGGTGGCCGCCACATTCCCGCGGGCGATGGCGGTGAATCCGATGGAGGACTGGATGGTCGAGGGCAGGCAGCCCAGGAAGATCAGGCCCGGCGCCAGGCTTGCGGGCAGGAGCCAGGCGGGCAGGGCGGCGGCGCCGAGGGTCAGGATCGGGAACAGAACGAAGGTGGAGGCCAGCACCAGGGCGTGCAGCCGCCACTGTGTGGCCCCGGCGATGACCGCCTCCCGCGACAGGCGGGCGCCGTGGAGGAAGAAGACGAGGCCGATGCCGACCGAGACCGCGACATCCAGGAACGGGCGGGCCTCGCCCCGGGCTGGCAGAAGGGTGGCCAGCACCACCATGCCGAGGATCATGAGGATGTAGACGTCGGGCTTCAGCTGCGCGAGCCAACGCGCGCCTCCGCCCGCCGTCATGCGTCTACCAGGAAGGACAGCTGGCGCTCAGACACCGTGTTGCGGCCTTCTGCGATTTCACGGTCGAGGAGGCGCGTGGGGTAGTCGCCGGTGAAGTAGTGGTCGGTGAACTGCGGGCTATCCGCATTGCGGGGCCCGGCCTCCATGGCCCAGTAGAGGCCGTCCACCGATAGGAAGCCCATGGAGTCCACGTTCAGGATCCGAGCAATGTCCTCGACGCTGTGCTGGGCCGCCAGCAGCTTGTCCCGGTCGGGCATGTCGATGCCGTAGAAGTCCGGCCACTGGATGGGCGGTGAGGCTGACCGCAGATGCACCTCTGCGGCGCCAGCCTCGCGGACCATGCGCACCACGCGGATGGAATTGGTGCCGCGGACAATGGAGTCGTCGATCAGCATCACCTTCTTGCCGGCGAGGACGGAGCGGCTGGGGGACAGCTTCATGCGCACCCCGGTCTCCCGGGCGCCCTGGGTCGGCTGGATGAAGGTCCGCCCGACATAGTGATTGCGGATGATGCCCATCTCGAAGGGCAGGCCGGCCTCCTGGGCGAAGCCAAGGGCGGCCGGGACGCCTGAGTCCGGGACCGGGACGACAACGTCGACATCCGCCGGGCACTCCTGGGCCAGCCGGCGTCCCATGCGCTTGCGGACATCGTAGATCGACTTGCCGTTCACCACGCTGTCGGGGCGGGCGAAGTAGACATACTCGAAGATGCAAGGACGGGCGCGGGCGGCGGGAAAGGGCCTGAGGCTCTGGATGCCGTCATGGTCGATCACCACCATTTCGCCATGCTCGATATCGCGGACGAACTGGGCGCCGATCATGTCCAGGGCGCAGGTCTCGGACGCCAGGACCGGGTGGCCGTCCAGGTCCCCAAGGACCAGGGGGCGGATGCCCAGCGGATCTCGCACGCCGATGAGCTTCTTGTTGGTGATGGCGACAAGGGCGTACCCACCTTCGATCTCGCGCAGGGCGTCGATGAACCGGTCGACCAGGCGCGGCCGACGGGAGCGGGCGATCAGGTGCAGGATCACTTCGGAGTCCGAGGTGGACTGGAAGATCCGTCCCTCGGCCACCAGCTGCTGGCGGAGGGTCAGGAAGTTGGTCAGGTTGCCATTGTGGGCGAGGGCGATGCCGCCCGTATCGAGGTCGGCGAACATCGGCTGGACGTTGCGGATGACGCTGCCGCCGGCCGTGGAATAGCGCGTGTGGCCGATGGCGAAAGATCCCGGCAGGCGCGCCGTCAGGTCTCCGCCCGCGAAGGCGTCGCCCACATAGCCCATGTGCCGCTCGGTGTGGAAACCGTTCCCGTCGAAACTGGCGATGCCGCACGCTTCCTGCCCCCGGTGCTGCAGGGCGTGCAGCCCCAGCGCGGTGACCGCCGAGGCGTCCTCGACGTCGAAGACCCCGAAGACTCCGCATTCCAGCCGGGGGGCGTCATCGTCCGGATCCCGGGGTGACCATCGATCGGCGGGGGTTTTCACCAGGGCGTCTCCGCTGCCTTGTCGCGATCAGGGGGGTTGGGGGTGTCATATCCCCCGGGGGCTTGCGTGTCACCCTCGTGACGTTCCCCCAGGGCGCTGCCGACGGCGTCCCCGACCTTGGGGGCGACACGCCCTGCGAGATCCAGGCCCTTGGGGGCCATGGCCCGGATCAGGTCTGCGGAGCGCGCCGTCAGGGGATAGAAGAGGGAGCCCGCCAGCCAGGACGGCGCGTAGCCGGCCGGGGAGGCGGCGGTGAAGGCCAGGTTGCAGACGCCGAGGAAGAGGGTCGCCCGGATCAGGCCGAACGCAAAACCCATGGCGCGGTCCAGGGCGTTCAGCAGCCGGGCCTGCCGGAGCCCTCCGGCCAGGCCAGCCCCGGCCAGCCGGAGCCCAAGATAGGCGCCGGCGAAGAGCAGGAGGAAGGTGAGGGGAGGCGCCGCCCAGTCGGGGTTGATCCAGGAGTCGACCACGGGCTCCATGTGCCTGAAACCCAGGATGGCGAGGGCGAGGGCGAGAACAAGGGAAACGAGGGAGACCAGCTCCTTCAGCGCGCCCTGGATGTATCCCAACACGGCCGAAACCAGCAGGATGCCCGCGAGGATGAAGTCAAAGGGTATCATCCCAGGCTCGTCCAGCCGCCCTCGCCGATCCGGGCCACCGCGTCGGCCAGGCGCGCGGCTCCCGCCAGCTTCAGGGCGCCCGGATCGGCGTCCCGGGGTCCAAGGGCCTGGCGGAAGCCCAGCTTTGCGGCTTCCCGCACCCGGGCTTCGGTCCGGCTGACCGCCCGGATCTCGCCGGAAAGACTGATCTCGCCGAAGACGACGCAGTCTTGTGGGAGGGCGACATCGAGGGCCGAGGAGGCCAGGGCGGCGGCGGCGGCCAGGTCGGCAGCCGGTTCGCTGATCCGCAGGCCCCCTGCGACATTGAGATAGACGTCCCGCGCCCCGAGGGAGAGACCGCAGCGGGCCTCCAGCACCGCGAGCACCATGGCGAGACGACCGGAATCCCAGCCCACGACGGCCCGCCGCGGCGTGCCATAGGCGGACGGCGCCACCAGGGCCTGGAACTCCACCAGGACGGGTCTTGACCCCTCGATCCCGGCGAAGACTGCGGCCCCGGCCGCCCTTTCCCCCGAGGTGTCGAGGAAGAGGGCGGAGGGATTGGCGACCTCCCGCAAGCCTGCGTCCCCCATCTCGAAGACACCGATCTCATCGGTGGCGCCGAAGCGGTTCTTCACGCCCCGCAGGACGCGGAAGGGGTAGCCGCGCTCTCCTTCGAAGGTCAGGACGGCGTCCACGAGGTGCTCGATCACCCGGGGTCCGGCAATGGCGCCTTCCTTGGTCACATGACCCACGAGGATCACCGCCACGCCCTCCTTCTTGGCGAGGCGCACGAGCTCGGCTGAGGCCGCCCGGACCTGGGTGACGGAGCCTGGCGCAGCGTCGTGTGCGTCGCTCCAGAGCGTCTGGATGGAGTCGATGACCACCAGGTCGAACTTCGACCGCTTCAGGCCATCGAGGACATTCCGGAGGCTGGTTTCCGCCGCCAGCTGGACCGGGGCGGCGCCCAGGCCCATGCGCTGGGCGCGGCTTCGGACCTGGTCCACGGACTCCTCGCCAGAGATGTAGGCGCAGGATGCGCCCCGGTTGGCGGCCGCCGCCACGGCCTGCATCAGGAGGGTGGACTTGCCGACCCCCGGATCACCGCCGACGAGGATGGCCGAGCCCCGGGCCACGCCGCCGCCGCACACCCGGTCAAACTCCTCGATCCCGGTCT
>CANGRP010000058.1 GCA_947456005.1 Caulobacteraceae bacterium | reverse complement strand
GAGGGCCCAGGCCAGGCCCAGCCGGTGCAGGTCCGGCCCAGCCATCCGGCCGGCGCCCAGGGCCAGCTGGGCGGCCACGGACTCGGGCGCCTTCAGCCTCAGCCAGGCCAGGTTCATGGGGGCGTGCATGCCGATCGCCGCCTCGCCTACGGTCAGCACCGCGCCCTCTCCCGCCACCATGAGGTCAGAGCCCAGGGCCAGGGCCGCGCCGGCGTTGATGGCGTAGCGCTCCAGGGCGCAGATCACGACGGCGGGGCAGGCATGGAGGTCCCGGTGAAAGCCCGTCCAGTCTGCCGCCCAGGCCGCCCCCGCCCCGCCCTGGAAGAGGTCGATGTCGAGGCCGGAGCAGAAGGTTCCGCCCTCCCCGCGCAGCAGGATGACCCGCGCCGCGCCCTGAAGCAGGGCCGCCAGACCCTCCCGCAGGTCCCGGGCCGAAACGGGCGCCAGGGCGTTCCGGCGTTCCGGCCGGTTGAGGACGAGCTCGCCCCAGCCCTCGTGAAGGGCTGTCAGGACGGGCGCGCTGGTCACGGGGGCGGGTCTCCCGCGATGGTCTTGAGGTTGCGGGCGTGGCTCTCTTCGTCCAGCCGGTAGAGGGACCAGGTCGCAACGGAGCCGAGGAACAGGACAAGCACCGTCGGCAGGTAGAGCCAGCCCACCTGGGTGATCAGCTCCATGGTCTTCTCGCTGGGCTGGGCCTTGGTCGGGAAGGCCACGGCGGTGAGGATCAGGCCCGGGATGAGGGCGGCGATAGCATTGACGATCTTGCTGGGCAGGCTGTCCGCGGTGGTCAGCAGGCCCTCTGCGCGGCGGCCGGTGCGGACCTGCACCTCCTCCACAATGTCGCCGATCATGGACGAGGCCAGGATGTAGCCGGCGATGGCGCAGACCATCTGCACGAAGGTGAAGCTGGCGAGGACCCAGAGCAGGGCCGGGGTCCCGTTCAACTGCAGCACCCCGATCAGCTTGAGGAACATGGGCGTATGGCCGAAGACCACGCTGGTGAAGAAGAGGGCCATGGCCGCCTTCTTCTTGCCGAAGCGGCGGGCCAGCCGCGGGGCGAGGATGCCGCCGAAGATCGGCCCCGGGATTCCCAACAGGGTGAGGATCAGGATGTCCTGGGCTTTCAGCTCCCAGAGATAGGTCTGGAAGTAGAGGGTCAGGCCCGCAGCGATGCCGAACCCCAGTCCGGCGATGACCTGGGCCATCAGGGCGACGATGAAGTTGCGGTTGGTCAGGGTGACCAGGGCGTCGCGCCAGTCGTCCCGGAAGGTCCGGCCGGGTTCATGGGGGCGCTGGTGGAAACCCGCCGCCTGCTTCTGGGTGCCCAGGGCCATGGTCAGGCCCGCCACCAGGAAGATCAGGATGATGGCGATGGACAGGGGCCCGTATCCGTCGGCGTTGAGCTGTCCGACCGGATGCTCGGGAGTCTTCCTCAGGAAGATGCCGTAGATCAGCACGGTCGCCAGGGCGGTGCCGAGGGAGCCAAGTATCCAGCGATAGCCCAGGAGGACGGTCCGGTCGTGGTAGTCGGGCGCCAGTTCCGGCGCCATGGCCCCTGACGGGATCTCGTAAAGGCTCCAGGCCAGGTTTACGAACAGGCCCGTGCCGAGGATGTACCAGAACATGGCGGAGGCGTCCCAGCCGGGGGGATGCCAACGCAGGAAGAGGGCCACCGGGACCAGGAACATGGCTAGGTAGAGGAAGGGATGCCGCCGGCCGATCCGGGAGCGGAACTGATCCGATCCATGGCCGATCAGGGGGTCCCAGAAGCCGTCGATGAAGATGACCGCAGAGATCGCCAGGCTGACGATATGGGGCGGGACTCCGACCACCTGGCTGTAGAAGAACATGGCCAGACCACCGAGCGCGCCATAGGCGCCGTTGGCCACCGAGCCGACGCCATAGAAGGCCTTGGTCCGAAAGGAGAGCGGTCTGCGGCGACCCCCGGCGGGGGCCTCGTCGTCGACGTCCTGAACGGCCATGCCGCCTCCCGTCACTGCGGGTTCGCGACCGGATTCGCGCCCGGCCGTTCCTTCTCCCCCCAGGGGTCAGAGCATGACGCCGGGTGAGTTTTGTCAAGCCGGTACGGACGCCGGACGGGATGGGAATCCCAAACTGGGCGAAGGGGCGCCCCCCTGAGCTCCGGCCCGAAGGCCCCAGGACTTCAGCTGCAGGTCAGGACGATCTTGCCCACGTGGTCGCCCGCCTCCAGGGCGGCGTGCGCTTCACTGGCCCGGGCCAGGGGGAGGGTCCGGTCAATGACGGGGCGGAACTGGCCCGAGGCGATCCAGGGCCAGACCCGTCCCTCCACCGCCGACGCCAGCCGGGCCTTCTCGTCCGCTGTTCGGGGACGAAGGGTTGATCCGGTGACAACGGCCCGTTTCTGCATCAGCCGGAAGATCGGCAGGGCCACCTCGCCGCCGCCCAGGGCGGCGATGAAGACGATTCGTCCGTCCGTCTTCAGGGCGTCCAGCTCCCGCCCGAAGTAATCGCCGCCGACCATGTCCAGGACGACGTCGGCGCCGCCCTCGGCCTTGACCCGCGGGCCGAAGTCCTCGGCGGAGGCGTCGATGGCCAGGTCCGCGCCCAGCTCGCGCGCCCGCGCGGCCTTAGCCGCACCTCGCGCCGTGGCGATGACCCGGGCTCCGGCGGCCTTGGCCATCTGGATGGCGGTCACCCCGATCCCCGAGGTGGCGCCATGGACCAGCAGGGTCTCCCCAGGCTGCAGGGCGCCATGCTCGAAGACATTGGCCCAGACCGTGAAGACGGTTTCGGGAAGGCCTGCGGCCTCGACGAGGTTGAACCCTTCCGGAACCGGCAGGGCGTGGCGGGAATCGACGACGGCGTACTCGGCATAGCCGCCGCCGCCCAGCAGGGCGCAGACCCTGTCCCCGGCCCGCCAGCGCCCCGCGCTCTCGACCACCTCGCCGGCGACTTCCAGGCCCAGGGTGTCCGGTGCTCCGGGCGGCGGCGGATAGCCGCCCATGCGTTGCAGGAGGTCGGGCCGGTTCACCCCGGCGGCGGAGACCCGGATCAGGATCTCGCCCTCGCGGGGCGCCGGCCTCGGGATTCTCACCGGCTTCAGCGCCTCGGGGCCCCCGCGTCCGCCCTCGACGGCGATGGCTGTCATCATTGCCTGGCCCATCATCTCTCTCCCGAAACCTTGCGCCGTGTCGTCCGACGACGTCAGATAGGCGCAAGATCAGGGCGCCGCCAAGGGGGCGCGAGGGATGCGGGGGCGTGTCATGGAAGACGGCGAAGAGGTCCGGCGCGGCAGGGGGGCGGCCCTGGACCAGGCGCTTCGGGAGGACCTCGACCTGTTCTCAATCGGCGACCTTGAGGAGCGGATCGGGCTGCTGGAGGCGGAGATCGGCCGGTGTCGCGCCCAGATCGGACGAAAGACGGCCGGCCGCCAGGCGGCGGACTCCCTCTTCCGCAAGCCGGAGGACTGAAGGTCCCTCTTGCCGCCCCCCCTGAAAGCGAGCAGGCAGGGACATCGAAGTCGCGAATCGTAGGCCCTCCGGGGTGCTGCGGGAAGGAGCAGGGGATGAGCGCGGGCGTGAAGCCAGCATTCGCCGCGAGGCCCGGGGTCATCCTGGACCAGGCCGCCGCGGAGCTCTTTGAGCGGACCTTCCGGGAAGGCATGGACCTGATCGCCGAAGTCTCGGCCTATCTCGACGGGATCGGCCGGCTGGAGTCCCGTCGGCTGAGCCGGGAGGCGGCGGCTGACTACGCGGCTGAGAGCATGCGGCTGACCACCCGCCTGATGCAGGTCGCTTCCTGGCTGATGGTGCAGAGGTCGGTCCGTGAAGGCGAGACCCGCCCCGAGGCCGCCGCAGAGGCCCGGTACCGGCTGGGTCACCCGAACGCTCCCCGCCTCTCGCCGCGGATACCCGAGACTCTGGCCTCGTTCTCGCGCCGGGCGGACCGCCTCTTCGAACGCGTGAGCCGGATGGACCGGCAGATGTATGTCGAGGTGGAGCTCGCCGCGAACCCGGTGGCCTCGCATCTGGAGCGCCTCAGGTCCGCCTTCGCAGGCTGACCGCTTACTTGCGGGTGAAGCCGCCGAACTTGGCGTTGAAACGCGACACGCGGCCGCCGCGGTCCAGGAGCTGCTGGTTCCCGCCCGTCCAGGCCGGATGGGTCTTGGGATCGATGTCCAGGTTCAGGGTCGCCCCTTCCTTCCCGTAGGTCGAGCGCGTCTGGTAGCTGGAGCCGTCCGTCATCACCACGGTGATGAAGTGATAGTCGGGATGGGTGTCTTGTTTCATTTCGGGGTCATCCGACGTAAAGGAACGGCCAGTTTGCATCCTCCGCCCTCTGGCCTGCCGGGGGGCGGAAAGCGCGCCTTCTACAGCAAAGGGCGTCGGTAGAGCAAGGGCGTGGTCCTGATGTCTGAGAGTTCGGTCCAAACAGCGGTCGAGGGTCGCCCCAGCGCGGGCGGCGCCCTCGCCCAGGAGATGGAGGCCGCCGCTGAGCGTCGGGACTCGACGCGGAACCTCAAGGCCCTGTCCACCCTCTGGCCGATCCTGAGGGCCCACCGGGCCGAGACCTTTATCGCCTGCCTGCTGATGGTGGCCACATCGGCCGCGACCCTGGGGATGAGCGGCGCCGTGCGCCTGCTGGTCGAGCACCTGACCTCCGACAGGAGCGGGGCCTCGGTCGATCCCTGGTTCTGGCTGCTGGGCGCCGTCGCGGTCGCTCTCGGCCTCTTCACGGCCCTGCGCTACTACTGGGTGACAAGGCTGGGCGAGCGGATCGTCGCCGACCTGCGAAAGTCGGTCTACGGCCACATCCTGACCCTGGACCCGGCCTTCTTCATCGCCACCCGCACCGGCGAGGTGCTGTCGCGCCTGACCACCGACATCCAGATCATCGAGAACCTGCTGGCGACGTCGGCCTCGATCTTCCTCCGGAACACCCTGATCCTGATCGGCGCCCTGATCCTCATGCTGCTGGTCAGCCCCAAGCTGACCCTGCTGGTCCTGCTCATCATTCCAGTGGTCGTGGTGCCCCTCTTTCTCTTCGCCCGGCCCCTGCGCAACCTGACCACCGCCACCCAGGACGAGTTCGCCCGGGCCGTCGGTCACGCCGGCGAGACCCTCGACGCCCTCGAGACCGTCCAGGCCTTCGGTCGCGAAGGCGCCGCCACACAGAGGTTCGGCGCAGCCGTGGAGCGCTCGTTCCGCACCTCCCTGAGGCGCATGGCCGCCCGGGCGGTGATGACCGCCGCAGCCATCGTCCTGGTCTTCGGCGGCGTGGTGGCCGTCTTCTGGCTGGGCGTCCACGCAGGCCAGAGGGGTGAACTCACCTGGGGCGCCCTCTTCCAGTTCGCCTTCCTGTCCGTCTTCGCCGCCAGCGCCGTCGGAGCCCTGGGAGAGATGTGGGGCGACGTCCAGAAGGCCGCCGGCGCCATGGAGCGCATCGCCGAATTGCTCTCCGCCCGCCCCGGGATCGCGCGGCCCGCGGCGCCGCAGGCCCTGGCCGGGCGCGGCGAGGTGCGCTTCGAGGAGGTGGTCTTCGCCTATCCCGGCCGCGAGGCGACCCCAGCCCTGGACGGGTTCACCCTGACGGTGGCCCCGGGCGAGCGCGTCGCCCTGGTCGGCCCCTCCGGAGCGGGCAAGAGCACCGTCTTCCGCCTGCTCCTGAGGTTCTACGATCCGATCTCGGGCGTCGTCCGGATCGATGGCGTGGACCTGCGCCAGGCCGATCCCCGCGATATCCGCGCCCAGGCCGCCCTGGTGGCCCAGGACAGCCCGCTCTTCTCCGGCTCCGCCGCCGACAATATCGCCTTCGGCCGTGAGGGCGCCGGTACGGATGATGTCCGGGCGGCCGCCCGGGCGGCCCAGGCCGAAGCCTTCATTGCAGGGCTTCCGGAAGGGTTCGAGACGCCCCTGGGGGAGCGCGCGAAGGGCCTCTCCGGCGGCCAGAGGCAGCGCCTGGCCATCGCCCGGGCCCTGGTGCGCCAGGCGCCCATCCTGCTGCTGGATGAGGCGACCAGCGCCCTGGACGCCGAGAACGAGAAGCTGGTCCAGGAAGCCCTGGACGAGGCCATGCGGGGCCGGACCACCCTGGTCATCGCCCACCGGCTGGCCACAGTGCTGAAGGCTGACCGCATCGTGGTGATGGACGGGGGGCGCGTGGTGGAGACCGGCTCCCACGCCGAGCTGATCGCCCGGGGAGGGCTCTACGCCCGCCTGGCCGCCCTTCAGTTCACTGAGGGCCGGGACTGAGCCTCAGCCGCCCCGCGCCGCAACCGCAAGGTCCGGGAAGTCGCAGAACACCCCATCGACGCCGGCGGCGTAGAGGGCCTTCAGCAGGCTTGCGGCGTCGCCGGGGTCGGAAGGGGCCGCGCCTCGCTGCAGGGCGAGGGGGAGGAAGGCGTTCTCGGCCCGCACCGTCCAGGGATAGACCTTCAGGTCCGCCGCGTGGGCGTCGGCGACGAGGGGCGTGGCGCCGGCCAGGGCGCCTGCGCCGTCCACCTTCAGGACCAGGCGCCATTCCGGACCCACCGCCTGGGCATAGCCGGCGATGGCCTTCAGCCCTTCCGGCGAGACCATGTCGGTGTAGCGCGCGCCGGGAAGGTCGGCCGGGCCGCCTTCGGCCGAGACCAGCTGAACGCGCGGCGCCTTGGAAAGCCCCGCCAGGGTCTTCAGCGGCCCGACCTCGAAGCACTGGACCAGCACTGGCGCCGTCGGGGCGTCCAGGCCCTCGGTCTTCAGGGCGGCGGCCATGATGGGTTCGAACGCAAGGCCAAGCCTGCGGAAGTGAGCCGGATGCTTCATCTCCGGGCAGAGGCCGATGGTGCGCCCGGTCCGCGCCGATTCCCGCCGGGCGAGGGCCGCCACCTCGGCGAAGGTCAGGATTCCCTCCTCGCCGTCGTGCCGGGCGCTGGCGGGGCGCAGCTGGGGCAGGCGCTCCCGGGCGCGAAGGCTCTTCAGCTCTGCCAGGGTGAAATCCTCGGTGAACCAGCCCTCGACCTGTTCGCCGTCGATGTCCCGGACCGTCCTGCGGGCGGCGAACTCGGGCCGGGCGGCCACGTCGGTGGTGCCGCCGATCTCATTCTCATGGCGCGCCACAAGGGCCCCGTCCTTCGTCAGGACCAGGTCCGGCTCGATGACGTCGGCGCCCTGGGCTATGGCCAGGAGATAGGCCGAGGCGGTGTGCTCGGGGCGATAGCCGCTGGCGCCCCGGTGGGCGACCACCTGGGGTCGCGGCGTGGCGGCGGCGGTGCGGGCGGAGGCCATCAGGGCTCCTGCGGCGGCGAGGCCGGCCCCGAAGGCGCGGCGCGAGGGGATGGAGAAGGCCATGGCCTGCGACTAACGCAGGCGCGTGACGGTTTCGTCAAGCTGGCGGCGGCGCGCCTCAGGCGGCGGCGCGCAGGCGCTCCAGGATCAGGGGGTGCAGGTCCAGGTTGGCGGCGCAGACGCTGCCGGTGGCCAGGACATCCTCGCCGCCCTCGGCGGTGGTCACCTTGCCGCCCGCCTCGGTGACCAGCAGCAGGCCCGCCGCCAGGTCCCAGGCGCTGAGGTCACGCTCCCAGAAGCCGTCCATCCGGCCGGCCGCGACCCAGGCGAGGTCCAGGGCCGCGGCCCCGAACCGCCGGACCCCGGCGACACGCTGGCTGATCTGGTGCAGCTCCTTGAGGAACCGGGCGTGCTGGCCGTGGCCCAGGAAGGGAATGCCGGTGGCGAGCACCGACTCGTCGAGGCGCTGTCGGGCGGCGACCCTCAGGCGGCGATCGTTGACGAAGGCGCCCTTGCCCTTCTCGGCCCAGAAGAGTTCGTTGGCGACGGGATTGTAGGTGACCGCCGCCACCACGACGCCCTCGCGCTGAAGGGCGATGTTGATGGCGAAGTGCGGGATGGCGTGCAGGAAGTTGGTGGTGCCGTCCAGGGGGTCGACGATCCAGGTGTGGGTCTTGTCCGTGCCCTCGATCAGGCCCCGCTCCTCACCCAGAAAGCTGTAGCCGGGCCGGGCCTTGGACAGGCTCTCGAAGAGCGACTGCTCGGCCTTGATGTCGGCGGCGGAGACGAAGTCCGCAGCGCCCTTGCGGGAGACCTGCAGTTCGGCCAGTTCGCCGAAGTCGCGGTTGAGGCCGCGGGCCGCCTTACGGGCGGCGTCGGACATGACCTTGAGGAGGGCGGAGGGGGTCGACATGGGGCGCGGACCCTAGTGGTCAGGCCGTCGCAAGGCAAGGCGCCGGGCGGCCAGGCCTCAGACTCCGTGGGCCGTCTGTCGGTCTGCAAGGCCCTGTGCGATGGCGGCGTTGAGGGCGCGCACCGCCTCGGCCTCTCCGGCCGGGTGGCTCCAGACCCCGGCCGACACCGCGATGAAGTCCGCGCCGGCGGCTGCAAGGCCCCGGGCGTTCTCCGCCGTGATCCCGCCGATGGCGACACACGGGGTCTCCATGCTCTCCTGCCAGAGGGTCAGGACCTCCGGCTCCGCCCGGGTCGGGGCCTCCTTGGTGGGTGTGGGGAAGAAGGCCCCGAAGGCGACATAGTCGGCCCCCTGCTCGGCCGCCTCCATGGCAAGGTGCCGGCTGTCATGGCAGGTGACCCCGACGATCCGGTCGCGGCCCATCAGGCGGCGGGCCTGGGCATAGGGCGCATCGGACTGGCCGACATGCACGCCGTCGCAGTCCAGCTGGGCGGCCAGGGCGGGATCATCGTTGAGGATCAGGGCGACATCATGGGCCCGGGAGATAGGCCCCAGCACCCGGACCGCTTCGGTGATCTCAGCTTCCGAAGCGCCCTTCAGCCTGACCTGCAGGGCGGCGACGTCGCCTGCCGAAAGGGCCGCTTCCAGGCGGAGGGCGAAGCCGGCGGGATCGTCGAGGCGAGGCGGTGTAATGAGATAGAGGCGGCAGGCGGGCGCTGACATGGGTCCCTCTTAGCGCGCTGGCGCCGGACGCCCAAGGCCCCTGTCGGGAATGGGTTGGGCCGGGCGGCCGGCAATGCTAAGGCCCCGCGCAATGTTTCTCCTCACCGACGATCTGGAGTCCCTCCGGCGGGACCTTGACGCTGCGGATAGCGCCACCGCCGTCCTGCAAGCCCGGTGCGAGGCGCTCGGCCTGCCGGGCGGGCCTCGGGTCCTGGCCCGGGTCGAAGCCGCCGACCTGACGCCGGACGCCGAGGTGCGCCGCCGGTTGAGGGCGACCGGGGAGGAGGCCTTGGCCTGCCGTCGCGTGCACCTCGTGTGGGGTGACCGCCTCCTGTCCCGCGCCGTCAACTGGTACCGGCCGGCCCGCCTGACCGCCGACATGCGCCGGCGTCTCGACGAGACCGACGAACCCTTCGGTGTGGTGGCGCGTCCGCTGGACTATCGCCGGATCCGGCTGGAGACGCGGCTTCTCGAGACGGACGGCCGGCCGTCGGCGCTCTATTGCCGGGCCATGCTTGAGACGCCGGATGGCGAGCCCCTGGCCCTGGTCGAGGAGACCTATCCCGGAGCCTGAGGCCGGTTCAGGCCGCTTCGGGCAGGGCGCCGGCGAGGTTCGCGGGGGCCGGGGCGGCCGGAGACGGCCGGCGCTCCCGCGCGCTGCGCGGCGCCAGCTCCAGCTCTTCGGGGGTCAGAAGGAAGCCGAAGCGGCGGGCGGCGGCGCCCACCTCGACCCTCGAGCCGAGGATCGAGATGGCCGGCGCGGCCAGCAGGGGCAGGACGATCGGCAGGAAGACCAGGGTCAGGTCCGGGCGCGCCAGGAGGGCGGCGGCGAAGACCACACCGGCGCGCACCTCCCAGGCGTGGGCGGCGAAGGCCTCGGACCACCGCATCCGCCCAGCCTCGCGTTGCTGCGGGCGCCAGCCGGAGTCCCGTCCCGAGAAGATCTCGATCAGCATCCGGGTGTGGCTGACCATCATGATGGGCGCCATGACCACGGACATGACCACTTCGAGGGCCACGCCGGGCAGGATAAAGCCGACGCCGCCAAAAGCCTCCCGGTCGCGACGGCGACACAGGGCGAGGAGGCTGCCGAAGAGCTTGGGCCCGAACAGAAGGAACCAGGACAGGGCGGCCATCCAGATCACGACAAGGCCGTCCTGCCGGGGCTCCACGATGGTGCGCCAACCGTGCACGGTGGAGATCTCGAGCAGCCGCGGCTCGGTCTGGAACTGGATGATCAGGCCGGTCAGGAGGGCGAGGAACCAGAGGGGCGAGGCCAGGTAGGCCATGACGCCGATCAGCATCTGGAGCCGGCTCATGGGGTGGAGGCCCGCCGCCGTCAGCAGGCGAAGGTGTTGCATGTTGCCCTGGCACCAGCGGCGATCCCGGGCCAGGAAGGCCTGGAGGCCGGGGGGCGCCTCTTCGTAGCTGCCGGGCAGGGCGCCGGTCATGTGCACAGACCACCCCTGGCGGCGCAGATAGGCGGCCTCGACGGAGTCGTGGCTCATGACGTGGCCGCCCAGGGGCTTGCGGCCGGGCAGGACCGGCAGGCCGCAGGATTCCGCGAAGGCCCGGACGCGGACAATCGCGTTGTGGCCGAAGTAGGCCGACTCCGGACCGGTCCACCAGGCCAGGCCCGTGGCGGCGACGCGGCCATAAAGGCGCACGCCGAACTGCTGGACGCGCTGGTAGAGGGTCTCGGCGTTGATGATGGAGGGCGCGGTCTGGATCAGGCCCGCCCTGGGGTGGCGCTCCATGGCGTCGACCAGGTGCAGCAGGGTCTCGCCCGACATCAGGCTGTCGGCGTCCAGGATCACCATGTGCGGATAGGCGCCGCCGAACCTGCGGACCCAGTCGGCGACATTGCCCGCCTTGCGCTCGGTATTGGTTTCGCGGCGCCGGTAGTAGGTCCGGCAGGCGGCGCTGAGGCGGAAGCCCTGGAAGGCGGCCCACTCGGCCTCTGCGGCCTCTGGGCAGGTGGAGTCGGACAGGACGAAGAGGTCGAAGGCGCCGGCGGCGTCGAGGTCTCTGAGGCCCTGGTCGATGCGCGCAAGGCGGGCGAAGGCGGCCCCAGCGTCCTCGTTGTAAAGGGGCATCAGAAGTGCGGTCCGGACCTGGGGCCGCCTGGGTCGATCCGGGAACTCGAAATGGTCCCGGTCGCCTCTGACGACCTGCAGGAT
>CANGRP010000057.1 GCA_947456005.1 Caulobacteraceae bacterium | reverse complement strand
GGGCCCGTTCAGCCCGGGCGAGGAGGCGTAGATCCAGCCCCGGAAGACCTGGCGGGCGCCCGGAGTCGGCCGGCCCGCCTGGGTGCGCGGCTGCGAGTCCACCGACAGGTAGGCGATGGAGTCCTCGGCAGGCTCGTCGGCTGCTGTCCGCTCGCAGGCCCGCACCGTCAGGATTAGCGACTTGTACCGGACGGGCTGACCCACCGGAGCCTCGAAACGGATGGTCTCAGCGGTGACCTTGTCCACGGCCTGCAGCACCGCCACGTCGAAGCGTTCGCGCTTCTTCACGCTCTCCGCGGGCCGCGCGGCCACGCGGCGCGCAGGGGGTTCCGCAGGCGTCACCTCGGAGGGGGGGATCGGGGGCGCCACAGCCGGGGGTGGAGCCTCCACGACAGCAGGGGGCGCCTCCTCGATGATGGCGGCAGGCGGGGCGGCGGCCCCGGCGTCGGCAGAGGGAGGAGCCTGTTGAGCCGGCGCGAGCCCCGCCCAGGCCAGCGCCGCAACCGACGCCAGGGTGACGGCGGAGAGGACCCTGCGCTGGGGAAACCGGGGCATCCTATTCGGGCCGCCAGGCCTCATAGTCGCCTGACGCACGGGCGCGCTCGCCGCCACGCGAGATCGAGCCCTTGGGCCGCCAGGCGTGGATGGTGCCGGTGAGGTTGGGCTGGTGGTCCTTCTCCCACGACCTGCGGGGGAGCGGCGCGACGGTCGGCGGCTCGTCGAAGGTGTAGTGAAGCCACCCATGCCATTCAGCGGGCACCTTGGATGCGTCCGGGTACCCCTTGTAGATCACCCAGCGGCGGCGGCGGCCGTCGTAGGAATCCCGGGCGTCGCGGGCCTCGTAGTAGCGGTTGCCAAAGTCGTCCTGGCCGACCAGGACGCCGCGGCGCTTGATATGGAAACCGGCGCCGATCGTGGCTCCGTTCCACCAGGTGAAGATCGCTTTCAGCACGCCCGTTCAGATCCGCTCAGGTTCAACGCCGGCGGACTATAGGTTGCGCGGCTCCCAGCGTCCAGCGATCCGAGAACATCAACATCTTGTGGATGCCTGCGCCCCTTACCGCAACATCTGTTGCCCAGCCCGGGAGGCCGCCCTAACCTCGACGGCCTGGAGGCCTCTGTCATGCACACCCCGCCCGTCCTTGAGCCCCGGCAGATCGAACTCGGGGACCGGTGTGTCGAGGTCCTGGCCCCGGTGGGCTGGACAGACGCCCAGACAGAGGCCTGGCGGGAGGTCCTGGGGGGGATAGACGACATCAGCGGCGCCATCACGGCCCTCGCCACGGAGATCGCCCAAGCCGCCCAGGGTCGCAGCCGCCTGGGGGGGAAGGCCGCGGACCGGGGCCTGTCCGACCGGCTCTCGACCCTGATGCTGAACGCGGCGGCGGCGATCGGGGTGGCGCCCGGGCCGGCCCCGGCCCTGCTGGACACCGCTGCGCCTGGCCTCGACAGTCGCCTGGACGCCCTTTCCACTGAAGTCCGGGGCGAGACACTGGCCCAGGCCGCCGCCGAAGCCGCGGCAGGCCCGCTCCAGGCCCTCCTCGACGCCATCGCCCGATGTGAGGGCGCCCCCGAGGCCTGCGCCTCCCTCACAGACAATCCCGGGCTCGCGCGCGCCGTCGAGCGCGCCCAGGCGGCGGGGGTCCCGGAGGATCTCATCGGCGAGGCCATCGACCTGGGCCGCAGCGGCGAAACCCTCTGGCGCATGGTGGTTCCCGCCTTTCCCCGGGATCGCCTCCGACTGGTGCTGTTCCCGCGAACGCAGATTTCTCCCGCCGCCGCCTTCACCGGGGCTGTCGGCCTTGCCGATACGCAGGAGACCGCATCCGCCCTGGCCGCCGCCGCAGGCCGGGTGCGAGGGGCGGTGAGCCTCGCCGCCTTCGGTCTCGGGGAAGACTTCGACCTGTCCGGTTTCGAGCAGGCGGTGGCGGACCTGGCCCTGGCCCTGTCGGCGTCAGGACGCCCGGGGCTGATCTCGCTGGCCGGCCTCGGGGACTGGCTGCTCGGCCGGGGACTGGCCTACGATTCAGAGGAGGGCCGGAAGGCTGCACGAGCCCTGTTCAAGCGGGCGCGCCGGGCGATCCCGGAGGGACTGGAGGTAGGCCTGGCCCTCTTCAGTGATCCGGACCTCGCCCTCCGCCTCGGCGCAGCGGACCCATCCGGTGGGCCGTCAAAGGGCCCCATCCTCGACATCGAGACCTCGGACGGCGTCACTCTCCGCACTCTTTCCGGGGCCGCCCTGCGGGCGCTGGATCACCTGGGACTCGATACTGCGGACGCCCGCCTCCACGCCCTCGGGATCCGCTCCCTTTCCGGCGCCCCGGGGGTCGACCGAGCCGCCCTGGAGTCCCGGGGCTTCACCGACCACGAAATCGCCGCCGTCGAGTCCGCCCTGCCCTTCGCCCGGCGGCTCGCAGACGCTCTCTCACCCCACATCATCGATCCCGGCTTCCTGACCGACGTCCTGGGCCTCAGCGAGGCGGAACTGTCCGATCCCGCTCTCGACCTGCCGGTCCGGATGGGTTTCAGCGCCGAGCAGCTGGCCCAGGCGGACACCGCTATCGCCGGAGCGGGCCGGCTCTCCGACCTGCCCGGCCTGTCGCCCGACCAGGCCGCGGTCCTGATGCTGGGCGAGGAGGTCCCGCCCGCCGGTCGCCTCGCCATGGCCGCCGCCCTCGCTCCCCAGCTCGTCCAGCCCCCCGTCGTGGTTCTGGACGTCGCTTCGGCGCAGGAGCTGGAAAGCCTCCTGGCCAGCCTGCCGGATCTCCCTGGCGTGGTGGTACAGCCGAGAATTCGTCGCCGCCCGCTGATCCTCGCGCCGGCCGTCATCGCGGGACGCTCGGAGACTCCGGCCCCGCCGGAGGCGCCGGCCGCCTCGGCGGCGGCGGAACGTATCATCGAGCGACGCATCGAGGTCGAGCGCCCGCCCACCCGGCGCAAGCTGCCCGATCGCCGGAAAGGCTACATCCAGAAGGCGTCCGTGGGCGGCCACAAGGTCTACCTGCACACCGGCGAGTACGACGATGGAGAGCTGGGCGAGATCTTCATCGACATGCACAAGGAAGGCGCCGCCTTCCGCTCCCTGATGAACAACTTCGCCGTCTCGATCTCGATCGGCCTCCAGTACGGCGTGCCCCTCGACGAGTTCGTTGACGCCTTCGTCTTCACCCGCTTCGAGCCCGCGGGACAGGTGACCGGCAATGACTCCGTCCGCTCGGCGACCTCGATCCTCGACTACATCTTCCGGGAGCTCGGCATCTCCTACCTGGGCCGGAACGACCTGGCGAACGCCGACGGCGAGTTGAACGCGGACGGCCTGGGCCGAGGCGCCGCCGACGGACAGGCCCCTGTCGAGCCCGAACCCCAGCCCGTCTCGCGGTTCATCTCCCGAGGCTTCTCGCGCGGGGCGACGCCGGACAACCTGGTCTTCCTGCCAACGGCGCAGGAGCGCGGCGCGCTTGGGGGACTGCGCAGGGACGCCGACGTCTGCCCGGACTGCGGCGACACGGCCCTGGTGCGAAAGGGTGCAGACCTCATCTGCGACACCTGCGGCGTCCGCGCCGAGGGCGACCTCGCCGGCTGACGCCTCTGCATCAAGAGAGCCAGATCACGTCTCGATCTAATAGTCGGCTCCCGCCTCTTGGAACGTGATCTAGCGGATACCTTCTGACGCCTGGCGCCCGCCTTGCCGCGGCACGAGTGCAGAAGTCGCCGCTTGGGCTTCCTGCCTGTGAGCAGACCTTCCGAAGTTCCGAGAAGGGGGGTTAGCGGACGTTGGCTCGCTTGCCTGTCCGCACCCCGGGGCCGTAGGTTCTGGCAATGTCAGACGGTAAATTCGACAACTGGTTGGTGCGCTGGAATCTCGCGCAAGACGGCGAAGCCATTATGACTGGCCAGAGCAGCAGTCTGCTGTTGCCGGTTCTCCGCGACGGCGCACGCGCGATACTGAAAATCGCCGTCGACGAGGAGGAGATACGCGGCGGCGATGTGATGGACTGGTACGCTGGGCACGGAGCGGCCAAGGTTCTGGCCCACGACGGCCCAGCGCTGTTGCTTGAACGACTCTGTGGACCGCGGGATCTGACGACGATGGCTCGCTCCGGCCACGACGATGAGGCGACTGAGATCATTTGCGCGGTCGTGGCGAAGCTGCATGCTCCAAAGGAACGAGCCCCGCCCAAAAGCCTCGTTCCGACGCGAATATGGTTTCGCCAGCTTGATTCAGCCGCGGATCGGTACGGCGGCATTCTAAAGACATGCGCAATCGCAGCTCGCGGCTTGCTTGCGCATCCTCAAAACGTCGTCCCGCTGCACGGCGATGTCCATCACGGAAACATTCTTGACGGCGGCGCACGAGGATGGCTCGCCATCGATCCAAAGGGTGTCCTCGGCGAGCGAGCATTCGACTATGCCAACCTGTTCCGAAATCCAGACGCGTGTTTCGCTGGGGAGCCTGACCGCCTGCGACGACGCGTCGATATCGTGGCAAGGGTAGCAAGCTTGGAACCGAAGCGACTCCTGACCTGGATACTCGCCTATGCCGGCCTGGGAGCAGCGTGGACTATGGACAGTGGTGGGCAGGATGAGGCGGGGCTCGCCATCGCGAGCTTAGCGGCTGCGGAACTAGGGGCCTGAGCGAGCGTCCGCTGAGGGTCGGCAGACCTTCCCGCTTCCGCAGGGTAAAACTCAAGGTTGCGCCGGTCCGCTGTGCGCCAGGCGTCACTCTTGGACAGCCCCTTGTGTCACCTCTTGGGCGTCAGCTTCACCAGCTTCCCGTCGGAGCCGCGCCGGCCATCGGTGAGAAGATAGATTGAGCCGTCAGGCCCCTCCTCCGGCTCGCGAATGCGCGTACCCAGCGCGAACTGGTCGCCCTTCGTGGCGTCGGGTCCGTTGACATCGACCCTGACCAGACTCCGACTGGACAGACCGCCGATGAAGAGATCGCCGCGCCACTGCGGCCAGAGCTTGCCGGAATAGACCATCATTCCCGCGGGCGATATGGCGGGATTCCACCAGACCTTCGGCGCCTCAAAGCCGTCGCCAGGGCTATGATCCGGGATCGCCGCCCCATTGGTCGGCGGGCCCGGGTAGTTGTCGCCATTGGAGACGACCGGCCATCCGTAGTTGCGGCCGGGCAGGATCAGATTGACCTCGTCCCCGCCCAGAGGGCCCATCTCCTGTTCCCACAGGTTGCCGTTTGCGTCGAATGCCAGGCCGAGGAGGTTGCGGTGGCCATAGGTCCAGATGGCGGGATCACCGCCCCGCGCGGCCAGGGGATTGCCAGCTGCCGGCGTGCCGTCGTCGTTGAGGCGCAGAACCTTGCCTGAGAGGATTTTGATATCCTGCGGCTCCGTGCGCTGGAAACCGTCCCACTGCTGGCGATCACCGACGGCGAAAAACAGCTTGCCCTCGGGCGAGAACGCGATGCGGCCAGAATAGTGGCCCGCCTTGGCGTCATACTTGGGGCCGCGGAAAAGCGTCTGCACGTTGCGTAGCGACGGGGCGTCTCCGTCATTGAACACGCCGCGCGCCAGGACCAGGCTCGTGTCCTTACCGGCGGCTTCCGAATAGCTGAGGTAAACCATCCGGTTCTTGGCGAACCGGGGGTGAAGCACGACATCCATCAGCCCGCCCTGTCCCTGGGACGTCACGGCGGGGGCGCCGGTCACGGTCTTTCGCTGTTTGCCGTCTGCTGAGAGCACTAACAGCTGGCCAGCCTTCTCGGTGATCAACATGCGGCCGTCGGGCAGGAAGGTCATGGCCCAGGGCTGGTCGAGGTCGGCGACTTCCTCGATCCGGAACGGCGCGTTGGGTGGGGCTGAGGACTCCGCCAGGGCCGAGACGGCGGCGACGGCCCCGCCGGTCAGCACGAATGCGCCGGCGAGCGCAACCGCCCACGGACGAGGATTACGGACCGGCTTGTTCGTAACAGTCGAGGTCGGCTTGATCATGGGCGGTCACCTGTCGAGTGGTTAAGATCGTGGCCCGCCGCGGATACTGCCGTGCGCATCTCGCTCATCGACGACCCGGTCTTTGCTTCGATGTTTCTGAGCGGGTTCGCTCTTGCGTGTTCCGGATCGCTCACGACGCCTCCAATTCTGCTCGCCACCCCGGATATTGAATCAGCTGCACGCGGCTGACAATGACCGCTTCGGGTCGAATTTCACCGTTGGCTCGGCACCTGTGAGCAGACCCTCAGCTCACCGACCTCTAAGCGAACGCCATGAATGTCGGTTCAGGGTGGTTAGCGGGCGCTGATCCCGCATAATGCGGGCATGCCCGAAGTGTCTCTCCATGTGCGGCCAGCCGGCCTTAGCGATCTGGGCTGGCTCAAGACGGTCGATCACCACGCCGCTCCGGCGTGGATCGAACGTTGCATCGCTCACGACGAGTACCTGATTGCGATACGTCACGGTGCTCCCGTCGGCTTCATGCGGTTCAGCTGGTTCTGGGGAACACTACCGTTCATGGACCTCATCTGGGTGGCACCAGAGTGGCGGTCAAAGGGCGTCGGCACGATGCTCTTTCAGTTCTGGGAAGCAGCTATGCGCCAGTCCGGCTCCAAGACCATTATGACCTCCAGCATGACGGACGAGCCCGAACCTCAGCAGTGGCATCGGCGAAATGGGTTCGCGTTGTCAGGTGAACTGACGTTCGGCGTAATGCAGCAAACCCCTGAAGTGTTCTTCGTCAAAGACCTTTAGGTCCGCCAAGGGTCGCTTCTTCCCGTTGGCTCGGCACCCGGAAGCGGACCCTCACCAAGCCGTCCCCAACGGGTTTCCAATGTCAGGATCTATCCCCTAGCGAGCACCCAGGCGGACCATTACGGCCCTGGGGATTCCCAGATCGGCGATCACCTGACGCTGGTCCTTCAGCCCGCAGGCTTCCCGCTGGATGAAGAAGCTCCAGACAGCCTCTGCAGCCTGGCGCAGGAGCACCTCCCGCCCCACCTCAGCGAGGGCTTCGGGATCGGCCAGCCGGGCGAGGGCCGCCTCGGCGCGGCTTCCGGCCCGACCCAGCGCCGCGGCGGCCTCCGACTTCATCTCCGCCTCAAGAGCACTCAGTCCGGTCTCGCGGTCCGTGGCGGAGGGCTGTCCAAGGCGGGGAAGACGCAGGCTCATGGCGCAGCTCCGAAGGTGGCGGTTCGCATTCAGTTACAGCAATTTAAGTAGCGGGACACGGCTCCTGGGCCCATAGGCCGCTCATGCCTCCACCCCCTTTCCGGCGTCTTGTTTCCAGAGCCGTCGTGCTGTCCGCCCTCGCCACCTTCGGCGGGGCGCACCCGGCGCAGGCCCTGTCCTTCATGCCCGCGAAGGACATTCCCCGCGCCGTCAGCTTCGGCGGGGCCTGCATCAATTGTGACCTGTCCGGAAGACAACTGCCCGGCGCACAGTTCCTCGGGGCGGACTTCTCCGGCTCGGCGCTTGTCGGCGCCAATCTGCGGGATGTCCACTTCACCGGGTCGGACTTCAGCAAGTCTGACCTCACCCGCAGCGACCTCACCGGCGCCGCCATCACAGGCGCCGACTTTGACGGCGCCCGGTTGAAGGACGTGCGCCTGGACGGCGCTCGGGTCCGCGGCGTGAGCTTCAATGGGGCGGACTTCGAAGGGGCCAGCCTGCGGGGCGTCACCTTCTCCGTCGTCGATCTCAGCAATGCCCGCAACCTGAGGCAGGAGCAGCTGGACGGCGCCTGCACGACCGGGACCGTCCGCCTGCCCCGGGGCCTCACCCTTCGCCCCTGCCCCCGCGACTGACCCGAGGCTTCAGGTCTTGATCGGCAGGGCCGTGCGGATGTGCAACTCCTTGAGCTGCTTGTCCTCGACCGCCGACGGCGCGCTCATCAGAAGGTCCTGGCCCTGCTGGTTCATCGGGAAGGCGATGACCTCGCGGATGGCCGTCTGGCCCGCCAGCAGCATGACGATCCGGTCGATGCCGGGCGCCAGGCCCCCGTGCGGCGGCGCGCCATAGCGGAAGGCGTTGAGCATGCCACCGAAGGCGCTTTCCACATCCTCAGCGCCCATGCCGACGATCTCGAAGGCCCGCAGCATGACGTCCGCCCGGTGGTTCCGGATGGCGCCCGAGCAGAGCTCATAACCATTGCAGACGATGTCGTACTGGTAGGCCAGGATGTCCAGCGGATCGCGGGTGTTCAGCGCCTCAAGCTCGCCCTGCGGCATGGAGAAGGGGTTGTGGGAGAAATCCACCAGCCCCGTCTCCTCGTTCAGCTCGAACATCGGGAAGTCGACGATCCAGACGAACTCGAAGCGGTTCTCGTCCACCAGGTCCAGTTCCGTCCCGACCCGGGTGCGGGCGAGGCCGGCGAACTTGGTGAAGACCTTGGGATCGCCACCGACAAAGAAGGCCGCATCGCCCACCTTCAGACCCAGCTGCTCGCGGATCGCCTCGGTGCGCTCGGGGCCGAGGTTCTTGGCGATCGGCCCCGCGCCGCCCTCCTCGCCCTCGCGCCAGAAGATGTAGCCCAGGCCCGGCTGGCCCTCGGACTGGGCCCAGCTGTTCATCCGGTCGCAGAAGGCCCGGCTGCCGCCGCCCGGCGCCGGGATGGCCCAGATGGCGGTCTTCGGGCTTTCCAGCATGCGGGCGAAGACGCCGAAGCCGCCGCCGCGGAAGGGCTCGGACACATCCTGCATGACCAGGGGGTTGCGCAGGTCCGGCTTGTCGGAGCCGTACTTCTGCATGGCCTCCCGGTAGGGGATGCGCTGGAAGGGATAGGGGGTGACCGGCTTGCCCCCGGCGAACTCCTCGAACACGCCGTGCATGACGGGTTCGATGGCGGCGAAGACGTCCTCCTGGGTGACGAAGCTCATCTCGACGTCGAGCTGGTAGAATTCCAGGCTGCGGTCGGCGCGCAGGTCCTCGTCCCGGAAACAGGGGGCGATCTGGAAGTAGCGGTCGAAGCCCGAGACCATCAGCAGCTGCTTGAACTGCTGGGGCGCCTGGGGAAGGGCGTAGAAGGTCCCGGGGTGTATGCGCGAAGGCACCAGGAAGTCCCGGGCGCCCTCCGGCGACGACGCCGTCAGGATCGGGGTCTGGTACTCCAGGAAGCCCTGGCCGATCATCCGGTTGCGGATCGAGTGGATGACCTTCGAGCGCAGGACGATGTTGCGGTGCAGGGTCTCGCGCCTCAGGTCCAGGTACCGGTGCTTCAGCCGGATCTCTTCCGGATAGTCGGGCTCGCCGAAGACCGGCAGGGGCAGCTCGGCGGCCTCGGACAGGACCTCGACGGCCCGCACGCGCACCTCGACCTCACCGGTATCCAGGTTCGGGTTCACGGTCTCGGGGGTGCGGGCCACGACCTCGCCGTCAATCCGGATGACGCTCTCGGCGCGCAGTCGCTCGATGGTGTCGAAGCCGGGGGTTTCCGGCGCGAAGACCAGCTGGGTCAGGCCGTAATGGTCGCGCAGGTCCACGAAGACCAGGCCGCCATGGTCGCGCTTGCGATTGATCCAACCCGACAGGCGGACGGATTGGCCAGTGTCGCCGGCGCGCAGGGCGCCGCAGGTGTGGGTGCGATAGGCGTGCATGGGGTCGAAGGGGCTCCGGAATCCAAGGCGCGGAAGGGCGCATGCAAGGGGCGGAAAGTCAAGGTTTCCGCCCCCCGCGCGCGGGCCGAAGCCGTCCCCGACGCCTACTTCTTCGGGTCGACCAGGGCTTGGTAGGTGAGGGTCCGGGCGGCCGTACCGAGGTCCTCGCCACCCGTGCCGCCAAGCCGTTGGACCATGCCGACGAAGTAGAGATCGTTGGTCGGATCGATCCAGAACCAGGTGCCGGCGGCGCCGCCCCAGCTCATGGTGTTGGCGCCCTCGAGGCTTCCCGAAGCCCGCGGGTCCAGGTTGACCATGAAGTCCAGGCCAAAGCCCACCGCCTCGTTGAAGCGGGAGCCCGAGGTTCCGTTCGAGGTCACCAGCACGCTCTTCGGGATGACGTTGGTGCGCATCAGCTCCACCGTCGCCGGGGCGAGGATCCGTGCGCCATCCAGTTCGCCGCCATTGAGAAGCATCTGGGAGAACCGGCCAAAGTCCGAGGTGGTGGAGACCAGGCCGCCGCCCCCCGATTCCGCCGCAGGCGGCTTGGTGTAGTCCGGCGGCGGGTTGTCGAAGATGGCGGTGGCGAGAACGTTCTGACGGGTCTTGGGATCCGTCATGTAGAGCGTGGCCAGACGATCCGTCTTGCCGGCGGGGACGTAGAATCCGGTGTCCGCCATCTTGAGCGGGCGGAAGATTCGCTCCTCCATGAAGGCGCCGAGGGTCTGGCCGCTGATCCGCTCGACGATGGCCCCCTGGATGTCGACCGAGACCGAATAGTACCAGGCCGTACCGGGCTGGAACATCAGCGGGATGTCCGCGATCCGGGTGATCATGTCATTCAGCCCGGTGGCCCCCAGCACCCGCTTCTCGCGGAACATGCGGTCCACGGGATGCCGGTCGCCCAGCCCGTAACCGAAGCCGGCGGTGTGACTCATGATCTCGCGCATGGTGGGCGGCCGTTCAACGGGAACCGTGATCATGTTCCCCTTGTCGTCCACCCCGGTCATCACCTTCAGGTTCTTGAACTCGGGAATGAACTTGGTCACCGGGTCGTCCAGCTTCCACTTGCCCTCCTCGAAGAGGATCATCATCGCGACGCCGGTGATCGGCTTGGTCATGGAGTAGATGCGGAAGATGGTGTCCTTCTCCATCGGCGCGCCGGTGGCGAGGTCCTTCTGGCCGTAGGTCTTGAAGCCGACCACCTGACCGTGGCGCACCAGCAGGGTCGTCATGCCGGACACGCGCCCGTCGGCGACCACCTTGGCCATGGCGTCGTCCAGGCGCTTCAGGCGGGCGGAGTCGAAGCCGACGGCCTCGGGCTTCACCTCGGCGGCCTTGCGCGGCGCGGCCAGGGCCTGAGGCGCGGAAATGAGTGCTGCGACGGCGACAGCCGACGCCAGGCTGCGGAAAAACTGAGTCAATGGAATCCCCCCTATCGAATGGCGGGCAGCCTAGAGCATTTTCCGATCAGTCTGCATCATATCCGGCGGCGGAGAAGTAGTTCCGGCATTCTTGGGGGGAGAAGGTCTGGATGATCCGGGCGATGGCGTCCCAGAGGGTGTCGACGGTGCGGGCAGCGGCCTTTCTCAGGGCGGCCTTG
>CANGRP010000056.1 GCA_947456005.1 Caulobacteraceae bacterium | reverse complement strand
TGGGAGACCGTACCGGCTTCCGGCACGTCCTTTTGATCTCCCTGGTCATGTGGATCCTCGCCACGGTGATCCTCCTGATGCTGCAGACCCCCGCCGTCCTCTTTATCGCCTTCTTCGGCCTGGGCGCGGCCCAGTCGGGCTACATGATGGCCGCCCAGACAATGATCCTGGAGTTCGGCAACCGAGAGGAAATGCCCATGAGGATTGCGATCTCGTCCTCCGCGGAAGGGATCACGGCCTCGATCAGCCCGATCGTCGGCGGGCTGGTGGCCGACGCCCTTGGCTACCCGGCCGTTTTCGGGATCTCGATCGGCTTCCTGGTGCTGGGGCTCGTCTGCCTCGTCTTCATGGTGAAGGAACCCCGCAACCGGAAGTTGTCCGAGGTCTGAGATGAAGGGACGGAAGGCGCCTGCTGAGAGGCCGCTGACCCCTTCACCGCGCTTCGCGCGAAGCTCCCCCTTGGGTGAGCAATGGCTCCCCAATTCCTCCCCCCAGGGGGAGGTGGCGCGCGCAGCGCGTCGGAGGGGGTCAACGGCGCCTCAGCAGACCCCCTCACCCGCCTGCGGCGGGAGCTCCCCCTTGGGGGAGCAATGGCTCTGTAATTCCTCCCCCCAGGGGGAGGTGGCGCGCGAAGCGCGGCGGAGGGGGGCAACGGACTCCCCCTCTTCACCCGGCGTCGGGCAGCCTGAGGCGGTAAACACCCTTGAAGGCCTCGGGATCGGCGGGCTTGCCGTGCCTCAGGATCACGATCCGCCCCTGCCGGGCCAGGCCCTTGGCCGCGCCCCGGACGTGGCCGGTCAGCCGCCGCCAGTTCTCGGGGTCCGCCGCGCGCGCAACCTCCTCGGAGGAGACCGACTTGCCGGGCGCCAGGGTGGAAACCACCTCCAGGATCACCGCCTCCATGTCCACGGCCATGGTCAGCCGCCCCGCTTCAGGGTCTCGCGCGAGATGATGACCTGCTGGATCTGGCTGGTGCCCTCGTAGATCCGGAAGATGCGGACGTCGCGGTAGAAGCGCTCGATCCCGTAGTCGGCGATGTAGCCGGCGCCGCCGAAGATCTGCACCGCCCGGTCCGCGACACGGCCGACCATCTCCGAAGCGAAGTACTTGGCCGCCGCGGCCTCCATCGTGACGCTCTCGCCGGCGTCGCGCTTGCGGGCGGTTTCCAGCGTCAGGGCCTTCGCCGCGAGGGACTCGGTCTTGGAGTCGGCGATCATCCCCTGCACCAGCTGGAACTGGGAAATGGCCTGGCCGAACTGCTTGCGCTCGGAGGCGTAGGCCACGCAGTCCGCGATCAGGCGCTCGGCCACGCCGACGCAGACGGCGGAAATGTGCAGCCGGCCGCGGTCCAGCACCTGCATGGCGACCTTGAAGCCCTCGCCTTCCCCGCCCAGCCTGTTTTCGACCGGCACCCGGACATTGTCGAAGATCACGTCACAGATGTGGGCGCCCTGCTGGCCCATCTTCTTCTCGGGCTTGCCCACCGACAGGCCCGGCAGGTTCCGCTCCACCAGGAAGGCCGAGACCCCGCCGCCGCCCGGCTTGGAAGGGTCGGTCCGGGCCATGACCGTGAACAGGTCAGCCTTGTTGGCGTTGGTGATGTAGCGCTTGGCGCCGTTCAGCACATAGTGGTCGCCGTCGCGGACAGCACGGGTCTGCACGGCGGCGGAGTCCGATCCGGCCTCGGGCTCGGTCAGGGCGAAGGAGGTGATGATCTCGCCCGACGCGATGCCGGGCAGGTACTTCGCCTTCTGGGCGGCGTTGCCGAACATGACCAGGCCCTGGGCGCCGATGCCGACATTGGTGCCAAAGGCGGACCGGAAGGCCGGGCTGGTCCGGCCCAGTTCCAGGGCGACGAGGACCTCCTCCTCCATGCCCAGGTCCAGGCCGCCATACTCGGCCGGGATCGACAGGCCGAAGAGGCCAAGGGCCTTCATCTCCTCGATCACCTCATCCGGGATGGCGTCGTTCTCCGACACCTGGGCCTCCAGCGGGCGAAGGCGCTCAGTGACGAAGCGGCGGACGGTCTCGACGAGCTGGTCGCGGGTATCGGCGTCAAGTGCCATGGCGGTCTCCCAAGAATAGACGTCCCTTCTAGTGCGGCCGGCCGCTCCGGGCCAGCACGGAAGACAGGCCGCAGGCGTTGGAATTTCCCCGGTTCCGGGCTAAGTTGACGCCTGCGTCATGAATCTGCGTCCGGAATGCGCCGGGCGTGCGATGCGGGAGAGATACACCATGAGCGACGGCAACCTCGATCTCGCGGCCGACCACCGCGCCCGGGCCCAGGAGATTGACCTGGCCACCTTCAGCCCGGCCCAGCCCGATCTCTTCAAGAATGACGTCATGTGGCCGTACTTCGAGCGCCTCCGGAAGGATAGCCCGGTCCATTTCACGCCGGACAGCGACCATGGCCCCTACTGGTCCGTGACCAAGTACAACGACATCATGGCGGTGGACACCAACCACCAGGTGTTCTCGTCAGAGGGCGGCATCACGATCTTCGAGCAGATCGGCGGCGAGGGCCCCCTGCCCATGTTCATCGCCATGGACCCGCCCAAGCACGACATCCAGCGCAAGAC
Source organism: Caulobacteraceae bacterium (assembly GCA_947456005.1). Classification (GTDB taxonomy): domain Bacteria; phylum Pseudomonadota; class Alphaproteobacteria; order Caulobacterales; family Caulobacteraceae; genus Phenylobacterium. The sequence continues at coordinate 8,603 of CANGRP010000056.1, read as the reverse complement.
GGTGACCCCGGCGGTCTCGCCCACCAACCTCGCCCTCCTCGAGCCGCTGATCCGCGAGCGGGCCGGCCAGATCCTCGACAGCCTGCCCATCGGCGAGACCTTCGACTGGGTCGACAAGGTCTCGATGGAACTCACCGCCATGACCCTCGCCACCCTCTTCGGGGTGGACCAGGCGGACCGTCGCAAGCTGACCTACTGGTCGGACGTGGTGACCGCAGCGCCCGGCCACGGCCTGATCGACACCCCCGAGCAGAAGATGCAGATCTTCGTGGAGTACCACGCCTACTTCACCGAGCTCTGGAATCAGAGGGTCAACTCTGATCCCACCGGCGACCTGATCTCCATGCTGGCCCACGGCGAGGCGACCCGGGAGATGAGCCCGCGGGAGTACTTCGGCAACGTCGTCCTGCTGACCGTCGGCGGCAACGACACCACCCGCAACACCATTACAGGGTCGGTCTACGCCCTGAACAAGAATCCGGACCAGTACGCCAAGCTGCGCGCCAATCCGGACCTGATCCCGTCCATGGTCTCGGAAACCATCCGCTGGCAGACCCCCCTCGCCCACATGCGCCGCCGCGCCCTGGCCGACTACGAGCTGGGCGGCAAGCTCATCCGCAAGGGCGACAAGGTCGTCATGTGGTACGTCTCGGGCAACCGCGACGATGAGGTCATCGAGAATCCCGACGCCTACATCATCGACCGTCCGCGGCCCCGCCAGCACCTGTCCTTCGGCTTCGGCATCCACCGCTGCGTCGGCAACCGCCTGGCCGAGCTCCAGCTGCGGGTGATCTGGGAAGAGATCCTGAAGCGCTTCCCCGAGATCGTCGTGGTCTCCGAGCCCAAGCGGGTCTTCTCGACCTTCGTCAAGGGCTACGAGTCCCTGCAGGTGATGATCCCCCGCCGGCTCTAGGATCAGGCTGAGGGTCAACGGCCCCCCAGCTGCCCCCCTCCGGCCCGCTGCGCGGCCCACCTCCCCCTGGGGGGAGGAATGACTCAGCGCAATTGCTCCCCCAAGGGGGAGCTCCCGGCGAAGCCGGCTGAGGGGGTCAACGGAGTTTCAGCCCAGCTTGCGCCGGAAGAGGCTATTCAGGCGCTCCCAGTGACGCTCGGCGGCGCTCTTGTCGTAGACCGGCCGCTGGGGGAAGGCGAAGCCGTGCTTCGTTCCAGGGTAAATCTCCACCTCGGCGTCGACCCGGTCAGTCCTCAGCGCCTCAGAGAGTGCGGCCAGGGTCTCGGGCGGCGCCCAGGCATCCTCCTCGGCGCAGGCGAAATAGAGTTCGGCCCGGGCCTGTCGGGCCGTGCGGTGAGGGCTGTCCCCGGCCTCGGTGACCAGGTGCGTGCCATAAACCGAAGCGGCGGCGAAGACCCGCTCGGGATGCCGCACGGCGAGGCTGACCGCGTAGCGGCCGCTCATGCAATAGCCCACCGATCCCACCCGGCTGACATCGGCGGCAGGGTCTGCGCCGGCAAAGGCCAGGAGCCCCTCGGCGTCCGACATGACCAGGTCGATGTCCAGGCTGTTCATCAGCTGGAACATCTGCTTGCGGGCGGGATGGTCCGGATCCGGAGGGATCGGGCCGATTTCCATGACCCCGGCCCGGTAATAGAGGTTTGGGAGGAGGACGTAATACCCGCCTGAGGCGAGACGCCGCGCCATGTCGCGCAGTTCCTCGCGGATGGCCGGCGCATCCATGAAGAAGAGGATCACCGGGTGCGGACCGCCGCGCTCCGGGTGGACGATGAAGGTGGTGGTCGCCCCGTCCCGGGTGGCGATGTCGATCTGACGCTCGATCATTCAGGTCTCCGTGCCGCGGGCCTCAGGGGATCAGGAGGCAGGACCTCGCCAGGGAGACCCGGGTCAGTTCCCGGCGGCGGGCGAAGACCTTCATCGCCTCGGTGGTCGGATCGCGGCTGGCCTGCCACTCGCCCAGATCCTTGTAGCGGGTCATCAGCAGCAGGCGCCGGGCGCCCTGGCTGCGGTCGATGTCCGACTCCTCGGCCAGGAAGAGACCGAAGATCCGCGCCTCGAAACGCGCCTCGAAGTCCGGCCAGGCCTCCACGGAGAGGGAGACGAACTCGTTGACCGTGCCGGCGTCGATGTTGAACCAGTTATGGACGTAGACGCCACCCGCTTGAGGTTGGGCGCCCTCCGTCGGCCGGGAGGTCGGCGTCAGCCGGGTCCGGAGCGTCGAGACAGAGCCCTCAACCCGAGTGGCCGCAAGGGCGGCCTCGCCTTCCAGCAGAGGGAAGAGGGCGAGCACCACATTCGACGGAAAGCCCAGCGATGGCGAGAAGACGGCGAGGGGTGGGGTCGGCGTGGAGCGCAGCCGGGCCGCCGCCTGGGTGACGGCGTCACGTTCACGCCCGACGCTGACTTCCAGGTAGTCGAACATGCCCGGACCGGACCCCCCTCGCGGATTCGTTCAGCGGAACCTGCGAGGAAGTCGCGGTAGACACAAGCACAAACCTGAAAACGCTTAGAAATTCGCCCTCTGGGAGAGTCCGCCGTCGACCACCATGTTGATGCCTGTGGTGAAGGCCGAGCGGGGGCTGCACAGGAAGACCGTGGCGGCGGCGATCTCTTCCGGCGTGGCCATGCGTCCGGTCGGGTTGCGCTTCAGCATTTGCTCGAAGAAGGCCGGCATGGCCGCCTTGACGTTCCCCCAGACGCCGCCCTCGAAGAAGACGGTTCCCGGCGAGACGACGTTGCAGCGCAGGCCCTTCGCCGCGCCCTCACGGGCGATCCCCTTGGCGAAGTGGATCTGGGCCGCCTTCATCGCCCCGTAGGCGGAAGGCGCGGCGGCCTCGGCGGCCGAGATGGAGGAAATCAGGACCACTGCGGCGTCGCCCGTCTTGCCGGCGGCGGCCTCGAGGTGGGGCCGGGCGGCGTCCAGGGCGTTCACGGCGCCCAGGATGTCGATCTCGAACATGGCCTTCCAATCCTCAGGGCGGGCGCCCTGAACCAGGGCGCTGGCGTTCGAGACCAGGATGTCGAGGCCGCCGAGCGCCTCGGCCGAGGCCCGCACGAAGCCTTGCAGGGCGGCGCCGTCGGCGATGTCCACCACCTGGCCAAAGGCCTTGACGCCCTTCGCCTCGAGGGCGCTCACCGTGGCGGCGACCTCGTCCGCCTTGCGCGCGCAGACGGAGACGTTGACCCCCTCGTCGGCGAGGAGGTCGGCGATGGCCCGGCCAATGCCGCGGGTGGCGCCCGTCACGATGGCGTTCTTGCCCTTGAGTCCCAGATCCATGTCGCTCTCCCTCTGGGGCGCGCATTCCTTGTGGCGCGGCCCGGTCCAGGCGCTATGTAAACCCGCCGCCCGGGAAAACCGAGATGCTCGACCAGTTTGATCCCCGCCTCGATGCAGAATTTCCACCGGTGGACCGGCGCGTGCTGCGCGCCCGGCTGGCGCCGCTCCTGCCTGCCGGCGGCTATCTCGACGGCGCCGAGGCCCTGCGCGCCTACGAGAGCGACGGCCTGCCCGCCTACAGGTCGCTTCCCGCCGCCGTCGTGCTGCCGGAGACCCTGGAGCAGGTGAGGGCCATCCTCAAGGCCTGCGCAGAGCTGGAAGTCCCTGTTGTCACCCGCGGCGCCGGCACGGGCCTTTCCGGCGGGGCCCTGCCCTTTCCCGGCGGCGTCCTGCTGGTCATGTCCAAGTTCTCGAAGATCCTCGAGATCGACCCCGTCGCCCTCACCGCCCGGGTCCAGCCGGGGGTGCGCAACCTGGCCGTTTCCGAGGCGGCGGCGCCGCATGGACTGTTCTATGCTCCGGACCCTTCATCCCAGATCGCCTGCTCGATCGGCGGCAACGTGGCCGAGAACGCGGGCGGCGTGCACTGCCTGAAGTACGGCCTGACCGTGCACAACATCCTGTCGGTTCAGGTCGTCACCCTGGACGGAGAGGTCCTGACGCTTGGCGGGCCAGCGGCGGATGCGGCGGGCCTGGACCTCATGGCCCTGTTCACGGGCTCGGAGGGCCTGCTGGGGGTGGTGACCGAGGTGCTCCTGCGCCTCCAGCCCCTGCCGGAAACCACGCGCCTCATCCTCGCCGCCTTCGATGAGGTGGGCCGGGCGGCGGAGGCCGTAGCCGCCATCATGGCGGCGGGCGTCACGCCGGCGGGGCTCGAGATGATGGACGGGCCGGCCCTGCGGGCGGCCGAGGACTTCGCCCGGGCCGGATACCCCAAGGACGCCGCCGCCATCCTCCTGTGCGAGATCGACGGCCAGGCGGAGGACGTGGCCGAGGAGATCGAGCGGGTCTCCGCCCTCCTGCGGGCGTCCGGCGCGACGGAGGTCCGGATCGCCCGCGACGAGGATGAGCGCCGGCGCTTCTGGGCGGGCCGCAAGGGCGCCTTCCCGGCCATGGGGCGGCTGGCGCCCGACTACTACTGCATCGACGGGACCATCCCCCGAAAGTCCCTGCCCTTCGTCCTGGCCGAGATGGGGCGGCTGGCGGAGGCGCACGGCCTGGGGGTCGCCAATGTCTTTCATGCCGGCGACGGCAACCTGCACCCCCTGATCCTCTACGACGCCAACCTCGACGGCGACCTGGCCAAGGCCGAGGCCCTGGGCGGCGCCATCCTGGAGCTCTGCGTCTCGGTGGGCGGCTCCATCACCGGCGAGCACGGGGTCGGCCGGGAGAAGATCAACCAGATGTGCGTCCAGTTCAGCGAGGCCGAGGTCAACGCCTTCCACGCCCTCAAGGCCGCCTTCGACCCCCTGGGCCTGCTCAATCCCGGCAAGGCCATCCCCACCCTCGCCCGCTGCGCCGAGTACGGCGGCATGCACGTGCACAATGGAGCCCTGCCCTTTGCCCACCTCGAGCGGTTCTGACGCCGACCTCACGTAGACGCCCGTCCGTACCGGCGCCCGGAACAGGTCGAAGTCGCTTTCCAGGACCGTTCAGAGGGGCGCCGTGCTCGCGTCGGCGTCCTGCAGGGTGCTGATGTAGCTCTGCAAGAGGCGCTCCAACTCCAGGAGCCAGAGGGTTCGGTCTTCCTCACCGAGGTCATAGGAAGCCGCAATTGCGGCATGGGCCACGACCACCAACATCCGACATACGGGGTCCAGCCTGGCCTGGGTTCCGTCGCCCACATAGGGGCGAAGAACCTCCGCCATCGCCTCGGCGACCGAGGCATCCTCGCTGAAGTGATGGCCGTGACCGGCAAAGATCCGATCTGAGGCTTCAGACAGGATCACATACGCCCGGTTCCGCGCATAGAAATCCAGAAAGGGCTGAAGGAACGCGCGCGCCGCCTCGATCATGGACGGAGGAGGAGCCTCCCGCTGTTGGCGAACAATCGCCGACGCCAGATCGACGATCTCTTCGGCATAGCGATCCATAAGGGCGGTCAGAAGAGCCGCCCGATTGGGGAAGAACTGGTAGAGCGAACCGGGGGATGTGGCCGCCTGCCTTGCGACCATGTCCATTCTGAGACCTTCGGCTCCATGGAGCAGGATCAGGTCGGCCGCCACGTCCAGCAGCATCTGGACACGTCGATGTCCGCGATCCTGGCTGGGCCGCTTGGCCTTTGGCGCGCTCACAAACGACTGCCTTCTTCCCGATCCGGAATGTCACCTTGACAATACGAGATATCTCTCATATCTCCAAATACGAGAATTCTCTCATTTTTGGAGGACCCCCATGCTCATGGATCGTCGCGCGGCTCTGGCGGGCCTAGGTGTCGCCGCGATTGGCTTTGCGGCTCGCGCGGGAACCGTGACGGACACGGACGTCATCATCATCGGGGCGGGCGTCGCCGGGATCTCGGCGGCGCGGGCCCTGAAGGCGCTTGGCTTATCGGCAGTGATCCTTGAGGCTCGCGACCGAATTGGGGGCCGGGCCCTGACAGAGACAGGCACGCTAGGGCGCGCTTTTGATCGGGGTCCCTACTGGCTGCACAACAAAGCAACCAACCCCCTTGTACCCTTGGCGCGTCAGGCGGGCGTCGGCCTGCTCGAAAGCAGCTACTCAGATGGCGCAGCCTTCGACCAGGGCTCCCTCAGCCGGGATGTGACGTGGAAGGCTGTCCTTGGGGCGGCATCAACCTGGGAGCTGCGCCAGAGGCTGCTGCTGACAGGGCTGAAGGATCGGCCGCTTGGAGCGACAATTCCCAATCCCACCCCCGCGCAACGCCACTTGAAGAACATATGGGCCGTTGAGATGGGTGACGACCCCGACCGTGTGTCCCGCGACGGATACTATGTGCTCGAAGCGGGCGAAGACCTCATCCCCGACATCGGCATGGGCTCGTTGGTTCAAGGTCTGGCGCGCGACTTACCCGTCCGGCTCAACAGTCCTGTGACACGGCTGACCTGGTCGGAGGCTCACGGCGTCACGGCTGAGGGGGCCTTCGGTCAGATTCGTGCGCGAAAGGCCATTGTAACGGTGCCGACAGGAGTCTTGGCGTCCGGCGCCCTTCGGTTCGATCCCGCCCTGCCTGTAGCCACCCAGACGGCCATCAATAACTTGCCGATGGGAGCCTTGGAGAAGGTGGCCATGGTGCTCGACCGGCCCATCCCCGATTTGCCTGAGTATGCCATTTCCAACAGCCATGTTCAGCAAGGACAGTATCACGCGCTGCTCGTGTCGCCCGACAAGCAGATGATCACCGCGCTGATCCCTGGCCCGATGTCGCGGCGGTTGAGCGCCGAAGGTCAACCCGCAATGGAGGCCTTCGCCCTGAGCTTGCTCAAGAATGTCATCGGCAGTGCAGCGCGAGTTCAGGCCAGCGCCGCTACACATTGGCTGGGGGATGCGTTCGCTCTGGGCTCTTATCCGCACCAGACAGTGGGCCATGCAGATGCCCGCAGGATCTATTCGCAACCCATTGAAGATCGTTTGTTCTTCGCGGGAGATGCCGGTGATGATCCCTTGGCGATCACGGTTGGCGGCGCATGGCGGCAAGGCGGAAAGGCCGCCCAGTCCGCCGCCCGACTCCTGAACGCCAGGATCCGCTGAACCTGGCGCAAGGCGGGACCTGTAGTCTCCCAAGTGACCACCCCCATCAGTCGGAACGCCTCAGGCCGAACGCAGGCTAGAGCTAGCGTCTGGCTGGACAAGGAAGGGGGGGCACGTCAACCTTGGCGAAGGAGCCCTGCCCTTTGCCCACCTCGAATGCTTCTGAAGCCGACCTGACAGAGGTCTTGGCCGGCGCAGTGCGGTCGGCGGCGGCGGAGCGGCGCGTCCTGGAGATCCGGGGGGCGGGCACGCGCGCGGGCCAGGGACGCCCCGTCGCCGGCGAGCCCCTGGAAACGGCCGGCCATCGCGGGGTGGTGGCCTACGATCCCGCTGAGCTGGTTCTGACCGCCCGGGCAGGGACGCCGTTGGCCGAGATTGAGGCCCTTCTCGAGGCGAACGGCCAGATGCTGGCCTTCGAGCCGCCCCGCTTCGGTCCAGGGGGAACCCTGGGCGGGGCGGTGGCCTCTGGGCTCTCCGGGCCCCGCCGGCCCTTCACCGGCGCCCTGCGCGACTACGTCCTCGGCGTCCGGGTCCTCAATGGCCGGGGCGAGGTCCTGCGGTTCGGGGGCACGGTGTTCAAGAACGTGGCGGGCTTTGACGCCTTCCGCCTCATGGCCGGCGCCCAAGGGACCCTTGGCGTCCTCCTGGACGTCTCCCTGCGGGTGGTTCCCCGGCCCGCCGTCGAGGCCGCCCTGACCCTGGACCTTCCCGGCGAGGAGGGCCGGCGCCGGGTCGCCGACCTGATGCGCAGGCCCCTGCCCCTCTCCGGCGCCTTCCATGATGGCGAGGAGCTGCACCTGCGCCTGTCTGGCGGTCGCGCCGGCGTCGAGGCCGCCGTCGCCGGCATCGGCGGCGAGGCGGCGGACCCGGCAGGCTGGGCGGCGATCCGTGACCTCTCGCATCCGATCCTGGCTGGCGGAGAAGGGCTCTGGCGCATCGCCCTGCCCCGTACCGGGCCGGCGGGAGACTTCGAGGCTCTGCCCTGGGACCAGGCCGGCGGCGTGCGCTGGCTGAGGGCTGCTGCGCCGTCGCCCGGCGACTGGGACGCAGCCGCCCGGCTGGGTGGCCACATCCGGAGGATCCGGGGAACCGCCGACCCCGCCTTCCAGCCCCTGCCGGCGCCGCTCCTGGCCCTGCACCAGAGGATCAAGGCGGCCCTGGACCCGGACCGGATCCTCAATCCCGGCCGCATGTATCCGGAGGTCTGAATGCGCACCCGCCTGACCGATACCCTGGCCGGCGAGGCCCGGCAGGTCGCCGAGACCGCCCTGAGGGCCTGCGTCCACTGCGGCATGTGCAACGCCACCTGCCCCACCTACCAGCTGACCGGCGAGGAGCTGATGGGGCCCCGCGGCCGCATCTACCTGATGAAGCAGGCCCTGGAGGGCGAGCCGGTCACCGACCTGACCCGCGAGGCGCTCGACGCCTGCCTCGGCTGCCGAGCCTGTGAGACCACCTGCCCGTCCGGGGTGGAGTACCACCGCCTCTTCGAGGTCGGCCAGGCCGCCGTGCTGGAGGCCGCGCCCCGCCCCGCCGCGGGAAGGCGGACCCGGGCGGCGATCCGCGCCCTGGCCCTGTCGCCGGCCTTTGGCCTCCTCTCCGGCCTGGGCCGGACCCTGCGGCCGGTCCTGCCCCGCTTCC
>CANGRP010000055.1 GCA_947456005.1 Caulobacteraceae bacterium | reverse complement strand
GCCGAGGCCGCGGAATAATCCCGCCCGGCCGGCATCATCCTGTCATCCCGGGGCGCCAGACTTTGCGACCCGGGAGCGGAGACAGAGCATGATCCCACGTCAGACCGAGGGCTGGGGCCTTCATCCCCATGCATGGGCCGTCCTTCTGGGGCTCCTGTGCCTGCTGGGCTCACCCGGCGGCGTCCGTGCGGGCCCGAACGAGATCGAACTCAGGGGCGTGATCACCCAGGCGGATCACGAGACCTATGTCGAGGTCCCCTTCTCCGTCCCGGAGAACACCGAGCGCCTGACCGTGACCTTCGAGTACGACCGGTCGAACAGGACTGTGATCGACCTCGGGATCCGCGACCCGAACGGCTTCCGCGGCTGGAGCGGCGGCAACAGGTCGACCTTCACCCTGGCCAGCAGCGACGCCACCTCCGCCTACATCCCGGGCTTCCTTCCCCCGGGCGAATGGCGGCTGATCCTTGGGGTCCCCAACATCCGGAAAGGGGCTTCGGCGTCCTGGAGCGCCCGGGTCCGCCTCGACCCGCGGGGGGCGCCGTCTCCGGGATCGGTCTTCCACGAGGGCGCAGTCCGGACAGGGCCCGGCTGGTACCGGGGCGACCTTCACACCCACTCCGGCCACAGCGACGGGAGCTGCGACAGCCTCTCCGGGCGTCGGGTCCCCTGCCCCGTCTTCCGGACGCTGGAGGCGGCCCGGGCGGCGGGCCTCGACTTCATCGCCCTCACCGAACACAACTCGATATCGGTCTATCCCGAGCTGCGGGCCCTGCAGGCCTATTACGACACCCTCCTGGTCCTGCCGGGGCGGGAGATCACGACCTTCCAGGGTCACGCCAATGTCTTCGGCGTGACCAGCCCCCTGCCCTTCCAGCTCGGCTCTGCGCGCGCGCCGACCCTCGACGCCGTGCTCGACGCCGTGCAGGCCGAAGGCGGGCTCCTGTCGATCAATCATCCCGGCATGCCCTCTGGAGAAGCCTGCATGGGATGCGGCTGGACCGCGCCCATCCCGGACTGTCGCCGCATCACCGCCGTCGAGATCGCCAACGGCGGCGGCCTGCGCCTGACCGGTTCGGCTGAAGGCCCCCTATCCGGCCTGCCCTTCTGGGAGGGCCTTCTCGACCGGGGCTGTCGCGTCACGGGAATCGCCGGAAGCGACAACCATGACCCCGACGCAAAGGGCGGCGGCCAGGCGCCGGTGGGCCGACCCGCCACGGTGGTCTATGCCCCGGAGCTCTCCCAGCCTGCGATCCTGGAGGGCCTGAGGCGTGGCCGGGTCTTCGTGGACCTCGGCGCCCCCGCCGGCGCCTCCGTCGACCTCACAGTCGCCTCTGGCAAGGCGCAGGCGGGCATGGGCGGGACCCTGTTCACTCGCCCCGCTGCAAGACTACGCCTCACCGCCATCGTCACCGGATTGCCGGATGCGACCGTCGAATTCGTCGCGGGCGGAGGCGGCAAGCCCGTCGCCCGCACGCCGGTCCCGGTCCTTGGCCGCCCTGAGGTCACGGCCGAACTCCGGCCAGGACCGGGCCTGAAATGGGTCCGGGCCGACGTCCGCGGACCCGACGGACGCCTCCTGCTGGTGGGCAGTCCGGTGTACCTGCAGAACGGATCAAGGGCCGTCACCGAGTCTTCGCACAACGGTCAGGGAACTGTGACCCTCAGGCCCTAGCACCCCCGATGGGCCGAAGCCGGCCAGGTCAATCGATTGGGGGTCATCATGCGTCTGTCCATCACTCTTCTGGGCGGCGTCGCCGCCGTGGCGATCTCCACCGGTGCTTGCCCTTCTTATGCAGCGCCCGCGGACAGGGTGGACTCCCAGGTCGACGAACTGATCGTCACGGGTCGCGCCGGGTCCCTCGACCGCCGCCGGGTTGAAGCCAGCTACGCCATCACCACCCTGGACGAAGCCGCCCTGCGCCTCCAGGCGCCCATGTCCACGGCGGAAGTGTTCAAGGCCATCCCCGGTTTCTGGGTTGAGGCCTCTGGCGGCGAAGCCTCCAACAATGTGCGGACGCGGGGCATACCCACGGATGGATATTCGTCGGTGACGATCCAGGAGGACGGCCTCACCATCCAGCACGATGGCGGCCTGGGCTGGCTGAACGCCGACCAGTCCTTCCGGCTCGACGAGACCATCGGGCGAGTTGAGGCCGTTCGCGGCGGACCCGCCTCGATCTTCGCCTCCAACTCCCCGGGGGGTACGGTCAACTTCATCACCCGAAAGGCCGGCGAGACCCCAGAGGGCCTCGTGAAGGCGACCGTCGGCGACTACGGCATGTACCGGGCGGACTTCTGGTACGGCGCACCCCTGGGGGAGGGCTGGGGTCTCACCCTGGGCGGCTTCTACCGCTCGGACGAGGGCGTCCGGAGCCCGGGCTTCACGCAGAACAAGGGCGGGCAGGTCCGGATCGGACTGTCCAAGGCGTTCGAGACCGGCAGCCTGGACGTCAACATCAAGCACATCGCGGACAATGTGGGGTTCCTTCTCCCGGTTCCGCTGACCTTCGATGACAAGCAGGAACCCACGGGTGTTCCCGGGTTCGACGCCAGTTACGGGACCCTGGCCGGCCCGGACAACCGCCTGGTCAGCTTCCGGAATGTGAACGGTCCCTTCGCCTTTGACCTCGGCAAGGGCACGGACGTGGGCCTGACGGCCATCACGGTCCGGCTGGACCTGGAGGTCGGGGCCGGCTGGCGCCTTCAGAACACCGGCCGATACAGGACCAGCGACATCGTTCGCAACGGGCTCTTCCCGACCGGCAACATCGAGACGGCGAGCGGCCGGCTGAACGGCCTTCGGAACGCCGCCCTGGCCGCCTTCCCGGGCGCGGTGGACGTCCAGTACCGCTACGCCACCTCCGGAGCCGCCTTTGACCCCGTGACAGCCAACGGCAACGGCCTGGTGGTCAGCGGCAACCTGCTCAGCGTGTCAGTCCCCCTCAACGAGTTCACCAACGATCTCCGGCTTGTTCGGATGTTCGAATTCGCGGGTCAGACCCACGACATCGCCGTCGGCGCCTATGTGTCGGACTACAGCTACGACTACGACCGGTACATGGCCACATCCAACCTGGAGGTCCGTGACCAGGCTCGCCGCCTCGACATCGTGGCGGTCAACGCCGCCGGGGGGATTGCCGGCCGGGTCACAGAGAACGGCATCCTCCGCTACGGGTCGCTGTTCGACAACGCCGCCATCGACGCCCGGGTGTTCGCCCTTTACGCCTCCGATGAGTGGCAGGTGACCCCCCAGCTCCGTATCGACGCGGGCGTTCGCCAGGAGCGGATCGAGTTTTCCGGCTCCGTCGAAGGCAAGCAGACCGTGGACCTCGGTGTCGCCGGCACCCTTGCCGACAACCAGGTGATCACCGGGACGGGCGCCTTCACCCCCATCGATCGCGCTTATTCGGGCCTGAGCTGGACACTCGGCGCCAACTATCAGTTCGAAGATCGCCTCGGCGTCTTCGCCCGATACACCGACACGGTGCGCCTCCCCGCGCCATCGGAGTTCCAGGGCAGCCCGGGTGACGCCCTCCGGACGGACATCAAGAAGACCCCGGTCCAGATGATCGAGGCCGGGCTGAAGTGGCGGACGGATGTCTTCGACCTCTACGCCACGGCCTTCCAGACCCGCTTCGAGAACATCCGGTTCAACGACAACGTCTTCAACAGCGCCACCAACAGCTTCACCACCCGCGTCGCCTATGGCTCAACCCGGACATCCGGCGTTGAGATCGAAGGTGTCCTGAAGCCGATGGCGGGCTGGGATGTCGCCGGCGCCGTCTCCTGGCAGAGCCCCGAGTACGACAGCTTCAGGTTCACCGAGAATGTGGGCGGGGTTCCGACGGTCCGTAACTTCGGCGGGAACCAGCTGATCCGTGTCCCGAAGGTAGGGGTCCGGCTCGTCCCGGCGGTCAATCTCCTGGAGGGCGCGGTCCGTCTAGAATTGCCGGTCGAGCACTACAGCAAGCGCTTCGCCGACGTGGCCAACAGCCAGTCCCTGGCCGAGTACACGGTCATCAACCTCAATGCGCGCTGGAATATCAGCGACCGGATGGCGGTGTCGCTCGCCGGGGTGAACCTGACCAACGTCATCGGCCTGACCGAAGGCAATCCGCGCGCCGGCCAGTTCATCTCCGGCGACGCCGGCGCCCGCTACTACCTGGCCCGGCCCATCCTCGGGACATCCTGGCGCGCAGCCCTCACCTACCGGTTCTGAGGTGCGGGAGGGCGTCTGGTCAGGATGAAGTCTCCCGGGCGTCCCGCCGGGGACCCAGCCCTGCTTACCCAGGGTGCGGCGATGCCTGATGAACCTGCAGGTTGGGTCGTCGCCAGCGCCCGGCGCCGACAAGACTGTTGACGAAAGGGAGGGTCGGGCGAGCCTCACGGCATGGTCCGAGCCCTCCCCACTCTCCGCTTCGAACTTGACGACCTCTCCCGCCCACCGGTCCGGGACCTGGTGGCCCGTCACCTCGCCGGCATGCACGCCCAGAGCCCGCCGGAGAGCGTCCACGCCCTCGCCCTGCAGGGGCTGAAGGCCCCCTCCATCCGGTTCTGGAGCGCCTGGAGCGGGCAGACGCTCGTCGGCATGGGGGCGCTTCGCCGGATCGACGCGGGGAACGGCGAGATCAAGTCGATGCGGGTGGCGGACGCCTTTCTCGGCCAGGGCGTTGGCCGGGCCATCCTGGATCACATCCTGGCGGAGGCCCGGGGCATGGGGCTTGCGGCCCTCTGGTTGGAGACCGGCTCGGTGGAGGGCTTCATTCCCGCCCGCACCCTCTACGAGAGCGTCGGGTTCACGGCCTGCGGGCCTTTCGACACCTACGGCCCGGATCCCTTCAGCGTCTTCATGACCCTCAGGCTCTGAGGCTCATCGCCAGTACCAGTAGCGCCACAACTCGGTGAAACCGGCGGCCCGGTAGAGGCGCCGCGCAGGATTGCCAGCCTCCACCTGCAGGAAGATCCCGGGCAGGCCCCACTCCCCCGTCTGGCGCCCGAAGGCGGCGAGGAGGCGCCCCGCATGGCCCCTGCCTCTCTGGTCCGGCGAGGTCCTCATGCCGTGGACGCCGCCAAGGCCGCCCGCCCGGGACAGGACGCCCACCGCCAGGGTGCGCTCCTGCTCGCGGACGGCGCCGAAGACCGCTCCGGGTGAACGGGCGAGCTGGGCGACCCTCTGGGCCCCTTCCCGGGCGTCAAACCCGGGGCCGCAGAAGGCCTCCGCCCAGGCTGCGTCGGGCGCCTCCAGGAGGACGGGCTCGGGTCCGCGCGCGCCGGGGCCGGCGTACCCGGCGACAGCAAGCGGGTCGGCGGTCATGACCCAGGTCGGTTCTCCGGGCCGGAAGCCGCCGTCCCTCAGCAGGTCCCGGGCGGCGGCGAAGACGGGCAGGTCAGGCAGCCGGAAGGCCGGCGCCAGGCCGGTGGCGGCGTAGGATTCGGCAAGGGCCGGAGTCAGGGGCGGCGGCGGATCGTGCGACAGGGGCGCAGCGGAGCGGGCCCGGCCCATGGGCCCGCCGTCGAGGCCGAGGACCCAGCCGTCCAGCTCCATCATCCGGCGCGGCGCGACCCCGGCGACCGTGGCGCGCTCCAGCCGGGCGATATCCTCAGCCTTCAGCATCCTCAGATGCCTTTACCCGCAAAGAAGATCGACGCCAAATCTCGCCTGAGGTCTCGACGACAGGTCAGGTCACCGATGTCCGGGAAACCATCGATTGTCTTCAGGCGAACCGAGCGTTTCCAGGGACGCCACAAAGAGACCCGTTTTCTGTCACCGCGATTGACACGGTCAGACCCCAAAAGTGGTCCCGACCAGAAGATGACGGCGGCGGCGAGTGCGATGGCGGACATGAAGGTGTGGGCGCGGGGTCCGATTAGGCGCTGACGTTACGCGGCGAATGCCTCGCCCCGGTGTTCCGGGCGATTTTCCTTGGGTCCGGGCAAGACTTCGCAACTCTGCGCCAGTAAACATTCCGACGCGACATCCTTCCAATCTGAGATCAAACCCATGGTCCATATTTCTCACGAAAGCGTCGCTGAAACAGAAACCCGGCTGCTGCGGGTCATGCAGCAAGCTCGCCTGAAGGTCTATGCCGACGTTTATGGCTTCGAGGAGTTCCCGCTCGACGCCTTTGCGGCGCGAGCACGGAGCGATGCGCTCGCACTCGTGCGCGATGATGCGGTCTGGAGCCAGCTGTCGCCCGGCGACGGCCCCGGCGAACGGTTCAGAATCTTCCGGTTTCAGTTTCCGGAAGGCGTCGACAACAGCGGCTTTGTTGGCTGGCTGGCGAGCCGCCTGAAGCTGGAGTTCGGCACGGGTGTGTTCGTGATCTGTGGGCAGAACAGCGGCGACGGCGGAATCTTCGACTATTGGGGTGTTCCGGAAATGCTGGGCGACGTCGTCATCGCCTATGTCCGCAAACTGTGCGCCAGCGACCCGGATCTCGCGCAGGGGCTGACCTGACCTCCGTTTCTCATCCAGCGATGACGAAAGACCTAGGTTGATCTGAGCCGTGATCGGCTGGTGTTGCAAGAGGTTGGCGCGCAGCCGGCATGCACCGGAAAGCCACTCTTCGGGCGGCGCGTTAGCGTCGGCAGCTTCTCTGCCGCCGTAAGCTGACCGCGTTGGTCAAGGTGCAGCGACACCTGCCGCCTTTCGCACGGCATTCACCAGCCTGCGATAGGCGTCCTGATTGTTGGTGACGCCGGCGACCGCAATCCCGGTGTCAGGCACATAATAGGCGACGCTGCCCCAGTAGCCGCTGTGCCAGTAGTAATCGCGGGCGTTCGCCCGCCCGACGAAGACGCCAAGGCGATAGCCGTCAGCGCCCTTGTGCGGACCTTGCCGCAACATCTCTTGCAGGGTCCCGGGGCGCTCGAACAGGCGCCCCTCGAACAGCGCGGACGTCAGTATCGCGAGATCCTTGGCAGACATCACGAGGCCGCCTCCGCCATGCAGGTCGACACTGGCGTCAATATCCGTGACCTCCGCATCACCGATGAACTGGCGAGCGCGCCCCGGCGCACGGCGGGGCTTCTCCTCCAGTATCTCCCACCAGGTCGACCGCAACTTCAGGCGATCCAGTTGCAGTTGCGTGCGCACCGCCTTGCCCAGAGACTGGCCAGTGACCCGCTCGATGATGTCGCCAACAAGGATGTAGCCCGTGTCGGAATAGTGGAAGACCGTGCCGGGCGGATCCAGCGGCTTGCCCCACGTCACCGCCAGGCGAACCTGGTCCTCACGGGTCCAGCGCCTGGCCGGCTGCGAGAGCACCAATGGCAGATAACGCTCGTCCTGGGCATGATCATAGATCCCGGCGCTGTGACTGAGCAGGTGCCGCACCGTAATCCGGGCGGTGTCATAGCCGCCGCTTCGCATCAGCTCGTCCAGTCTTGGCGACATGAGCGGCCCGATCGCAGCGTCGAGATCGATGCGACCCTGTTCCCAGAGCCGCAAGACTGTCGCAGCCACGAACGTCTTCGTATTGCTGGCGACACGCACTGGCGTGTCCGGTCCAAGGGCCAAAGTGGCGGCCACGCCGTCCTTCCCGGCTGCCGACACGGCGAACGGCGAAGCCACCCCCTTGCCCGTCACGAACAGGGCCATGGGCCGCGGGTCGGACGCAACCTCTGCCTGCAAGGCGTCCCGACGCATGGCTTGCGCAAACGCTGGCGCAATAGGCTGCATCGACACGCACAGGGCGATTGGGATGGCCCAAAAAAGCCGACCGATCGAGGCGCTGAACATCTTTGCCGTCAACTTAACCTAGACGTGGGAAACCTTGGCTCGCTCCAGCCGGGCGATGTCGTCGGGGGTCACCTCAGCCCTTATCCCGCAACAGGCGGGCCTTGTCCCTCTGCCAGTCGCGCTCGGCCGTGGTCTCGCGCTGGTCGACCAGCCCCAGCCTAGGCACGCGGGCGCCGACCGGCAGGACCGCCCCCGGAGCAAGGACTGCATTGGCTCCAATCTTCGTTCCATCGCCGATAAGGGCCCCGAACTTGTCGACGCCGGTCTCGATCAGCACACCAGAGACCATGAGGCGGATCTCCTTGTCGGCGAACTCATTGCGATAGTTGGCGACCATGGCGCCGGCCTCGATGTTGACCTCGGAGCCCACGATGGAGTCGCCGATGAAATTCAGGTGTGCGGCCTTCGAGCCGCTGAACATGAACACCGTCTTGAGTTCGACCGCCGGGCCGATGATGCAATCCTCGTCGAGGAAGACGCCGCCGCAAAGAAGAGCGAAGCTCGATACGAAGGAGCGAGGTCCGACGATCACGGGGCCCTTGAGCAACGCCCCGGGTTCGACCTCGGCCGAGCGATGGACGGCGACGTCGCCCCAGACCTCATACCCGGGACCCAGGCCGGAAATGGCGCCGCGGACGAGCTCTGGCGCTCTCTGGGTGAGGGACCACGGCGGGGCGGTTTCTGCGCCGAACGGTGAGCCCTGCCAGCGATGGATGTAAGGTTCAATGCGCATTCGGGGTCCAGACTAGGCCATCGACCCATTAAACCGCATCCAGATTCTGGCTGAAGCGAATTTGCCGCCCGCGACGCAGTCATCGGGGTTCTTGTCGTATCGGGTTGCGACGCCCCGGAAGTGCTTAAGCTTGTTGAATCCGCGCTCGACAAGATTTCTCGGGGCGCAGGGATGGCGGTCGATGATGGGCTGGACCTTGCAGCCGCCGTTGGGCGGGATGACGGTGGAGACGCCTCTGACTTCGAGGTCGTCCAGGATGACGTCGGCACCGTAGCCCTGGTCCCCGAGCATCACCTTCGGCTCAGGCCGGGGCTCAGCCATGACGGGGGTGCAGCCCTGGACGTCGGAGCCCGTCGCGCGCCTCAGCCGGGCGATGTCGTCGGGGGTCACCTCAGCCCTTATCCCGCAACAGGCGGGCCTTGTCCCTCTGCCAGTCGCGTTCGGCGGAGGTCTCGCGCTTGTCGTGCAGCTTCTTGCCCTTGGCCAGGGCCAGCTCCAGCTTGGCCAGGCCCTTGTCGTTCCAGTAGAGCCGGGTCGGGATCAGGGTCCGGCCCTCGCGCTGGACGGCGCCGATCAGCCGGTCCAGCTGCTTGCGGTGCAACAGCAGCTTCCGGTGTCTCCGGGGCTCGTGGTTGAAGCGGTTGGCCTGCGAATAGGGTGGGATGTCGGCGTTGATCAGGTAGAGGTCCTGCCCCTCCACCGCAGCGTAGGACTCGGCGATGTTGGCCCGTCCGTTGCGCAGGGACTTCACCTCGGTGCCGGTCAGGGCGAGGCCCGCCTCGAAGGTTTCCTCCAGGAAATAGTCAAAGCGCGCACGGCGGTTTTCGGCGATGAGCTTGACCATGGGAGGCGTCAGGCGACGCCGACCTCGGCGAGGGCGGCGTCCACTTCGCGGCGCGAGGCCTCCGAGGCCGGGGTGATGGGCAGGCGGGCGGTTTCCTCGCACAGGCCGAGGCGCGACAGGGCGTACTTGGTGGGCGCCGGCGAGGCGTCGGTGAACAGGGCCTTGTGCAGGCGCAACAGCCCATCCTGCCACCGGCGCGCGGTTTCCCAGTCACCGGACAGGGCGGCCTCATGGAAGGCGGCGACCTGGACCGGCGCCACATTGGCCGAAACGGAGATGCAGCCGTGTCCGCCGTGAGCCATGTAGCCCAGGGCCGTCGGATCGTCCCCCGAGAGCATGACCCAGTCGGACCCGCAGGTGATGCGCTGCTGTGTGGCCCGGACAAGGTCGCCCGTCGCGTCCTTGACCCCGACGATGTTCGGCAGCTGGCTCAGCCTGGCCAGGGTGGCGTCGGAAATGTCCACGCTGGTCCGGGCCGGGACATTGTAGACCAGCACCGGGAGCTGCACCGCCTCGTTGATCGCGGCGTAGTGGGCGTAGAGCCCTTCCTGGCTGGGCCGGTTGTAATAGGGCGTGACCACCAGGGCGGCGTCGGCGCCGATCTGCTTGGCGTGGCGGACCAGCTCAATGGCCTCGGCGGTGGAGTTGGATCCTGCGCCGGCGATCACGGGAACCCGTCCCGCCGCCGTCTGGACCGCCAGCTCCACCACCCGGCGGTGCTCGTCATGGCTCAGGGTCGCCGTCTCGCCGGTGGTGCCGACGGGCACGAGGCCGTGCACGCCCCCCTCGATCTGGCGCTCGACCAGGCGGATGAAGGCGGCCTCATCGACCTCATCGTCCCGGAACGGGGTCACGAGGGCCGGAAAGACGCCCCTGAACAAGGGATCGGACATGGGATGCAGAAAACCGTTAGAACGCGGCCGCTGGTTGCGACCTGAGGGCAGGCTCCGACAATATGGCCGACAGCCCCCCCGCCGCAACCGATTGAGTCGGGGTCCCTGAATGCCTTCTGGCGGAGTGTTGATCTTGAAGCGCAGGGCGCGTCGAATCCTGACCACCGGGATGGTCATCGGCCTCGCCGCCGGTCCCCTGCCGTCGGCCGCCCAGCTTCCCGCGCCGGCGCCCCTGCCGCCGGTCGCCCAGACGCAGGCTCCGCCGCCCTCTCTCCCCGACCCCGCCGCACCGACTGCGGCCGCAGCCCCCGCGCCCCCACCTGCAGCGCCCCGGTCGGCCTACATCTCAAACGCCGATGCGGACGCCCTGCGGGAGACCCTCGAGGAGGCGCGCAGGGCCGATGTCCAGGGGGCGCGGCGGGCCCTCGACCGGATCCAGGACCCCACGGCCCGGAAGCTGGGCCTCTGGGCCCTGATGGATTCCAACGGACCCAGCCTAAGCTTCGGCGAGCTGGAGCAGTCCCTGCGCGAGATGTCCGAATGGCCCCGCCCGGGGCGCCGTCGACTCGCAGCCGAGCGGCTCATCGAGACCTCCGGGCTGGGGCCCCGCCAGATCATCGCCTGGTTTGCCAAGGACCCGCCGTCCACCGCAGAGGGCGCCATGGCCCTGGCGTCAGCCCTGCGCGCCTCGGGCGATCCGAAGGCGGCGGCCGAGCTCATCCGCCGGACCTGGCGGGGCAGGCCCTTCGAACTGGACGCACAGCGGGCGATGATGGCCCGGTTTGGCGATGTCCTGACGCTGGACGACCACATCCGGCGGGCGGACATGCTGCTCTTCGGGGCCCAGGGACCGGCCGCCCGGGACCTCATCGCCCTCCTGTCGCCGGACCAGCAGGCCCTGGCCCAGGCGCGGATCGCCTTCCGCCAGAGATCCCCCGCCGCCCCGGCCCTGGCCGACGCCCTGCCCGCTTCGGTGGCCGAGGCGCCCGGCCTCGCGGTC
>CANGRP010000054.1 GCA_947456005.1 Caulobacteraceae bacterium | reverse complement strand
GGCCGCCGCATGGACTTTCAGCTTTCCGAAGAGCACCGGATGCTCAAGGACCTCGCCGAGCGCTTCGTGCGCGAGGAGCTCATCCCCCTCGAGGGCGCGGTGCTGGCGCGGGATGCGGCCGGGCAGGGGATCTGGCTCTCGCCGGAAGAGCGGGCCCGGATCGACGAGGTCTCCCAGAAGCTGGGCCTGTGGGGCCTGGACGCCCCCGAGGACGTCGGCGGCTTCGACCTGCCCCAGGTGGCCCTGATCGGCGTCAACGAGGCCATGGGTTCGACCATCACCCCCTACACCCTGCCGCCCGACTCCCCGAACCTGCGCATGCTCATGGCCACGGTGAACGAGCGCCAGCGCGAGGCCTACCTGGCGCCCTACGCCGCCGGAAAGACCATCAGCGCCATCGGCATCTCCGAGCCGGGCGCCGGCGCCGACCCGGCGGGCATGATCACCCGGGCGGTGCGCGACGGCGACGACTGGATCCTCAACGGCCGGAAGATCTGGACCAGCCGGGCCGAGCAGGCCGACTTCACCATCGTCATGGCCGTGACCGACAAGGAAAAGGGCGCCCGCGGCGGCATGAGCGCCTTCCTGGTCGACCGCGACACGCCCGGCTTCAACATCCTGCGGCGCATCCCCATGCTGGCCGGCGCCTTCACCTACGAGATCGCCCTCGACGACGTCCGCGTGCCGGGCTGGAAGCTGCTGGGCGTCGAGGGCCAGGGCTTCGCCCCCATGCAGGTGCGCCTCGGCACCCGCCGCATCGAGATGGCCGCCTGGTGCATCGGCCTCGCCCAGCGGGCCCTCGACATGATGATCGAGTACGCCCCCCAGCGGGTGACCTTCGGCCAGCCCCTGTCCCAGCGCCAGGCCATCCAGTGGTGGGCCGCCGACGCCGCGACCAAGATCCACGCCGCCCGCCTGATGACCTATCACTGCGCCTGGAAGCTGGACCAGGGCCAGGACGTGAAGAACGAGATCTCGATGATCAAGGTCTTCGCCACCGAAATGGCCTGGGAGGTCCTGGACAATGTCATGCAGTGCTTCGGCGCCATGGGCATGACCAAGGAACTGCCCCTGCACCTGATGGCGGCCAGCATCCGCAACATGCGAATCTACGACGGGCCCTCCGAAGTCCACCGCATGGTGGTCGCCCGCAACCTCCTGGGAGTGAAGAGATGACCACGACGACCGAGCGCCCCGAGATCACGGTCGAGAAGACCGGCCACATCGCCGTGGTCACCCTCGACCGACCGCCGAACAACCACGTCTCCGTGCCGCTGATGCGGGACCTGGCCGACCTCCTCGAGAAGATCGACGGCGACGAGACGGTCCGCGCTGTCGTCCTGGCCTCGGCCGGCAAGGCCTTCTGCGCCGGCGCCGACCTGGTGGCCCCGGATGGCGTCGGCGGCTCGGGCATGAACGGGATCAACGACCTCTACACCCAGGCCGTGCGCTTGTTCTCCGTGGAGACGCCCATCATCGCCGCCGTGCAGGGCGCCGCGGTGGGCGCCGGCCTGGGCCTGGCCCTGGTGGCCGACTTCCGCATCGCCGCCCCCGAGGCCCGCTTCACCGCCAACTTTGTCAAGCTGGGCTTCCATCCGGGCTTCGGCCTGACCCACACCCTGCCCCGACTGATCGGCGAGCAGAGGGCGGCCCTGATGTTCCTCACCGGCCGCCGGGTGAAGCCCGAGGAGGCCCTGGCCTGGGGCCTGGTGGACGAGGTGGTCCCGCAGGCGGACCTGCTGGACGCGGCCAAGGCCCTGGCCGCCGAGATTGCCGAGAACGCCCCCCTGGCGGTGGTCGCCACCCGCAAGACCCTGCGCGCCGGCCTCGCCGCCGCCGTCCAGGCCCAGACCGACCACGAGCACGGCCAGCAGACCATCCTGCGCGCCACCGAAGACTTCGCCGAGGGCGTCCGCGCCGTGGCTGAGCGCCGGCCGGGCAACTTCAAGGGCCGGTAGGCCTGCCCCTCTCCAGTTCCTCCCCCGAGGGGGAGGTGGGCCGCGCAGCGGACCGGAGGGGGTCAACGGCGAGGGGGATTGACCCCCTCACCCGGCCTCGCCGGGAGCTCCCCCTTGGGGGAGCAATCCCTGTAGCGCATCAGCTCTCTGCGGAAAGGACGCCGGCTTCCGCGAGGGCTGCGGCGCGGGCCGCATCAAGGCCCAGCCACTCGGCCAGGACCTCGGCGTTGTGCTCGCCCCGGTGAGGGGCGACCCCGCGCACCCCGCTCTTCGCCGCCGAGAACCGGTACGGGGACTGGGGGATGGGCCGGGTCCCGCCGTCGCGGTCATCGAGGTCGACGATGGAGCCCCGGTGGGCCAGGGTCGGCTGCTCGCGCAGGCGGGCGCCGTCGCGCACCTCGCCCCAGGCGATGTTCATGGCCGCCATGGCGGCGGTGACCTTCTCCCAGTCGGCCAGGCCCATCATGAGCTCGCCCACCGCCGCACGGCGCAGGGCGATCTTGCGATCAAGGTCGGACACGCCCTCGCCGGGATCCTTGAGGCCCAGCTGGGTCGTCAACTGGCGGAAGAGGTAGCGGAAGTCCGCCGAGACGAGGATCGGCCCCGCGCCCGTCTCCCAGATGTCCGGGGGCAGGTCCATGGTGTCTTCGGAATCTTCGGCCTCGTAGTGGAACTGGTCGTCGGTCACGAGGGTGGCGTCGACCATGGCGATGTCGATGAGCTGGCCCCGGCCCGTCCGTTCCCGTAGGATCACCGCCGAGAGGAGGCCGATGAGGCCGTGCAGGGACGCGTTGGTGTCGGCCACCGACAGGGGCAGGTCGGTCCGGCGGACGTCGTTACGGCGGGCCTGGCGGGCGATCAGCCCCATCTCGGCGTGGACGATGGGGGCGTAGGCGGGGCGGCGCGACTCCGGCCCGCCAGCCCCGAAGCCGGAGATGGACAGCATAATGAGGCGGGGATTGGCCTCGGACAGGACGTCGTAGCCCAGGCCCAGCCGGCCCATGACGTCCGGGCGATAGTTCTCGATCAGGACATCCGCCTGGCGGACCAGGTCCAGCACCAACTCCCGGGCGCCCGGCGCGCGCAGGTCGATGCAGATGTTGCGCTTTCCCGCATTCTGCTGGTGGAAGAAACCCGGCACGCCGCCCTTCACCCGGCCCCAGTTGCGGGTCACGTCGCCCTCGGGGGGCTCGACCTTGACCACGTCGGCGCCCAGGTCCGACAGGAGCCGCCCGGCGAAGGGCCCGGCCAGCACCCGGGAGAAGTCCAGCACCTTCAGACCGGACAGTGGATAGTCGGCAGGCGCCTCGGCCATGTTCATTCCCCCATGCTTTGAGCGACCGGTAGGCTAGTGGCGGCCCGGGCGGGGGACAAGGGCGGGGCCGGCTGTTGACGCCCGGCGGGCGGCCTGACCCTATACCGGTGGGGTCTGGGCTCCCGGGGGAGGACACTATGGTTTCAGCGGCGCCGCCGGCGGCGGAGGGGCGGCTCGACCGCTCGACGCGCTTCTTCTACGGACTCGGGTCCGTGGCCTTCGGGGTCAAGGACAACGGCTTCAGCTTCATGCTGATGCTGTTCTACAATCAGGTGCTCGGCGTGCCCGCCAGCCTCGTGGCCCTGGCCCTGCTCACCGCCCTTCTCTTCGACGCCATCATCGACCCGATGATCGGCCACCTGTCGGATAACTTCCGGTCCGCCTGGGGCCGGCGGCACCCCTTCATGTACGCCGCCGCCCTGCCCGTGGCGATGTCCTACGCCGCCCTCTGGAATCCGCCAGACCTGTCGGCCCAGGAACTGTTCGTCTACCTCACCGTCCTGGCGGTGGTGATCCGGGCCTTCATCGCCTTCTACGAGGTGCCCTCCTCGGCGCTGGCGGCGGAATTCACCTCTGGATACGACGATCGCTCGGTGCTGCTCAGCTACCGCTTCTTCTTCGCCTGGATCGGCGGCCTCTCCATCCAGGCCCTGGCCTTCGGGGTGCTCCTCAAGCCGGACGCCACCCACGCCGTCGGCCAGCTCAACCCCGAGGGCTACGCCAAGTACGGCCTGATCGCCTCCCTTGTCATGCTCGTCGCCATCCTGGTCTCCGCAGCGGGCACGCACCGCCACATCCCCACCCTGCGTGCGCCGCCGGAGAAGCGGAAGAAGACCCTTGGCCAGACCCTCGCCGAGGTGCGCGAGACCCTCAACAACCGCTCCTTCCTCTTCCTGCTGGCGTCAAGCATCGCCACCGCCCTGGCCGGCGGGCTGGCCGCCTCCATGAACGGTTACTTCAACACCTTCTTCTGGGGCTTCAGCGCCGCCCAGATCTCTGTGATCACCCTTGGGGTCTTCGTCTCCGCCTTCGTGGCCCTGCCCACCGCGCCCCTGTTGTCCCGGCGGCTCGGCAAGAAGCACACCGCCATGCTGCTGGCGCTGCTGTCCCTGCTGATCGGGATCGGCCCGGTCCTGCTCCGCCTCGCCGGCCTGTTCCCGGCCAATGACGATCCGGCGCTCTTCGGCATCCTGTTCACCACCTCCATCGTCGGGGTGACCTGCGGGATCATCGCCTCGACCATGGGCTCGTCCATGATCGCCGACGTCGTGGAGGAGGCGGAGCTCAAGACCGGACGCCGGTCCGAAGGCCTGTTCTTCGCCGCCTCGGCCTTCGTGGGAAAGTCCGTCTCGGGCTTTGGCATCCTGGCCGCCGCCCTGCTGATCGACGCCATCGGCCTGAAGCCGGGGGTGGCGCCTGCGGACATGCCGGCCGAGGTCATCCACCGCATGGGGGCCGTCTACGCCCCGGTGATCATCATGCTCTACCTGGTCGGCTTCGCCCTGCTTTCGGGCTATCGGATCAGCCGGGAATCCCACGCCGCCACCCTGCGCGCCCTGGCGGCCGACGCCGAGGAGGCCGCCCACCCCTTTCCCGTGAAGGAAGATGGTCGGTGACCCGGCGTCACCCCTCAAAAACGGTTGGCGAATGAGGGCCGGCTGCCATACTGATCGCTCAGATTAGCGCTGCAGGCCGCGGCGACGGATGCGATGACAGGCCAGACAGAGAGGACAGAAAGCATGAATACGATCACCCCGGCCAAGGCCGCTTTCGGCTTCGATCCCAAGGACGACCTGAACGACCTGCGGATGAGCGAAAAGGCGACGCCGCTCTACGAGCACGTCAAGCGCTTCGTCCAAGAGACCGTCGCCCCGATGTCGGAGAAGTTCCACCAGCTCGGCGAGGGCCGGGCGGACCGCTGGAGCTACGCCCCCGGCCAGCTGGAACTGCTCGAGGAAGCCAAGAACCAGGCCAAGAAGGAAGGTCTCTGGAACTTCTTCCTGCCTGACGCCGAGACCGGCGAGGGTCTCTCCAACCTGGACTACGCCTACATCGCCGTGGAGCTGGGCAAGGTTCCGCTCGCCTCGGAGGTGATGAACTGCTCGGCCCCGGACACCGGCAACATGGAGGTGCTGGAGCGCGTCGGCACGCCCGAGCAGAAGGAACGCTGGCTGAAGCCCCTGCTGAACGGCGAGATCCGCTCGGCCTTCGCCATGACCGAGCCGGACCGGGCCTCTTCCGACGCCAAGAACGTCGGCATGAGCGCGGTGCTCGAGAACGGCGAGTGGGTGATCAACGGCGAGAAGTATTACATCTCCGGCGCCGGCGACCCGCGCTGCAAGATCATGATCACCATGGTCAAGACCAGCCCCGACGCGCCCCCCAGCCGCCAGCAGTCCCAGATCCTGGTGCCGATCGACACCGCGGGCGTGGAAATCCTCGGCCCGATGCATGTCTTCGGCGAGGATGATGCGCCCCACGGCCACATGCACATCCGCTTCACCAATGTGCGGGTGCCGGAGTCGAACATGCTGCTCGGTGAGGGCCGCGGCTTCGAGATCAGCCAGTTGCGCCTCGGCCCGGGCCGGATCCACCACTGCATGCGCTCCATCGGCCAGGCCGAGCGGGCCCTGGACCTGATGGTTCGCCGCGGCCTCTCGCGCGAGGCCTTCGGCCGCAAGATCGCCTGGCTGGGCGGCAACGTCGAGATCATCTCCCGCGCCCGGATCGACATCGAGGCCATGCGCCTGATGGTCCTCAAGGCGGCCAAGGCGATGGACATCCTCGGCAACCGCGAAGCCCGGGTCTGGGTGCACATGGTCAAGGCCATGGTGCCCGAGCGGGTCTGCCAGATCATCGACCAGGCGATCCAGATGCACGGCGCCACCGGCGTCTCGCAGTGGACGCCCCTGTCCCGGATGTACACCGGCCAGCGCACCCTGCGCATCGCCGACGGCCCGGACGAGGTCCATCACCTGGTGGTCGGCCGGAATGAGATCCGCCAGTACGAGGGCGGCGGTGAGGACCAGACCTCGGGCGTCGTCTGGCGGAACTGAGGCCAGGCGCGGACGGCGGCCCCGGCCGCCGTCCGGCTTCCACAGGAGGTTCGGATGTCCGAGGGCGAGGCCGAGATCACCGAGGTGCGGGCCGCGCATCGCTTCGACGAGGCCCGGCTGGAGGCCTGGCTGGACGGGCGGCTTGAGGGCTTCCGGAGGCCGCTGACCGTCCGCCAGTTCGAGGGCGGGCATTCCAATCCGACCTTCCTGATCGCCTCGCCCGACCGCCGCTGGGTGGTGCGCAAGAAGCCGCCCGGCGATCTCCTGCCTTCGGCCCACCAGGTCGGGCGGGAGTACACCGTGCTCAAGGCCCTTGGCGGCTCAGGCGTGCCGGTGCCCACCGTGCGTCTGCACTGCGAAGATACGTCGGTCATTGGCTCCGAGTTCTTCGTCATGGACTGGGTCAAGGGCCGGATCTTCCTCGACCCCTCCCTACCCGGCATGACCCCCGCCGAGCGCCGGGCGGTCTTCACCGACTACCTGAAGGTGCTGGCCAAGCTGCACGCCATCGACCCCGCTTCTGTCGGACTGTCCGACTACGGACGACCTGGAAACTATTACGAGCGGCAGATCAGCCGCTGGGTGCGCCAGTACAAGGCCGCCCAGACCGACGATCATCCCGACATGGAACGGCTGATGGCGTGGCTGCCCGCCCACATGCCGGCGCAGAGCGAGACCCGGATCGTCCACGGCGACTTCTCGATCCGCAACTGCATGCTGCATCCCACCGAGCCGAAGCTCGAGGCCTTGCTGGACTGGGAGCTGTCGACATTGGGCGACCCCTATTCCGACGTCGCCTACACCACCCTCTTCATGATGGGCGAGACGCCCCAGAAGACACTCACCGACCTGGGCATCCCGTCCCAGGCCGAGATGTTCGAGATCTACGCCGAGGCCTCGGGGCGACCGGCCCTGAAGGACTGGAGCTTCCACCTGGCCTTCACCCTGTTCCGCATCGCGGCCATCAACCAGGGCGTCTACAAGCGCGGCCTGGACGGCAACGCCTCGTCGGACCGGTATGTCGAGGCCTATCCCTCGATCCAGCGATACGCCGCCCGGGCCTGGTCCATCGCCAACGGGGGCCCTGCGGTTGTCTGACGGGCTGCTGGAGCGGCGCAACCGGGCCTTCGGCGCCGGGGCGGCCCTCTTCTATGAGACCCCCCTGAACATCGTCCGGGGAGAGGGGGCCTGGCTCTTCGACGCCGATGGCCGGCGATATGTCGACATGTACAACAACGTGCCCTGCGTGGGGCACGGCAACCCCCGGGTGGCCGAAGCCATTGGACGACAGCAGGCGACCTTGAACGTCCACTCCCGCTACCTGCACGAGGACATCATCCGCCTGGCCGAGCGCCTCACCGGCAAGCTGGGCGAGGGGATCGAGAGCGTCATCTTCTCCTGTTCGGGGACTGAGGCCAACGAGATCGCCCTGCGCATGGCCCGCATGGCCACGGGTCGCCGGGGCATCCTCTGCACGGACGCCACCTACCACGGCAACTCGGAACTGGTGGGGGCCATGAGCGGCCTGCCCGCCGGGTCAGACCGCTCGCCCGGTTTCCGCAGCTTCCCCTTCCCCCAGACCTTGCGGACGCCCGAGCCTGGCCTGTCGGGCGAGGCCCTGACAGAGGCCTACCTGGCGGGACTCGACCGGGCCATGGACGCCCTGGACGCCTCCGGGGACGGGATCGCGGCCCTGATCGTCTGCTCCATCCTGGCCAACGAAGGCCTGCCCGACCTCCCCCCGGGGTTCATGGAAAAGGCCGCCGCCCGGGTCCGCGCCCGGGGGGGACTCATCATCGCCGACGAGGTCCAGTCCGGCTATGGCCGCACGGGCCGGTGGTGGGGTTACGAAGTCACTGGCTTCACACCGGACATCGTGGTGACCGGCAAGCCCATGGGCAATGGCGTGCCGCTGGCCGCCACCTCCGCCTCCCGCGCCCTGGTCGAGACCTTCCGCAGCCGCACCCGCTACTTCAACACCTTCGCTTCCAGCCCCCTGCAGGCGGCGGCGGGTCACGCGGTTCTGGACGAGATCGAGTCCCGGGGGCTTCTGGCCCATGCCGAGCGGGTCGGCGCCTTCCTGAAAGCGGAGCTGAAGGCCCGGTTGGGGCGATGGCCCGGGGTGGCCGACGCCCGCGGGTGCGGCCTCTTCCTGGGGGTGGAGATGGTCGGCCCTGACGGCGCCCCGGACCTTGCTGCAGCCCGGGCCGTCTGCAACGGCCTCAAGGACCGAGGCTTCCTGACCTCGAACGCCGGGGCTTTCAACAACGTGGTCAAGATCCGCCCGCCCCTGGTCTTCAGCCAGGATGACGCCGAGGCCTTCCTGCCCGCCTTCGACGCGACGCTGGACGCCTTGCATGGAGCGGGATGAAGCCGAGCGGCTCTTCCTGCCCGCCGCCCGGGAAGCGGCGCGCGCCTTCCCGGTCGCAGACCCACGCGTATCGCTCGTCACGGTCTCGGAGAACGTCACCTTCCGTCTGACGGACGCCGAGACGGGTGAGGACTGGGTCCTGCGCCTGCACCGCCCCGGCTACAATTCGGCCGCCGAGCTGGAGGCTGAGCGCGTCTGGACGGCGGCCCTGCGCGAAGCGGGGCTGGAGGCGCCCGAACCCCTGCCGGCCCGGGACGGACGCACCTTCGTCCCGCAGCGGGTCGAGGGCACTGGCGAGAACCGCCTTGTCGGCGTGACGCGCTGGATTGACGGGGAGGTGCTGGACGATTTCCTGGAGTCGCCGGACCGGACCGGCGAGCGCCCCTTGTGGTTCCACCGCCTCGGCGCCCTGGTCGCCCGGACCCACCTGCAGTCCGAGGCCTGGACCCCGCCCCCCGGCTTCGCCCGCACACGCCTGGACGCGGACGGCCTGATGGGTCCGGCGCCCCGCTGGGGGCCCTTCTGGGACCATGCGGCCCTGACCGCCGAAGACCGGGGCCTCGTCCTGGCGGCGCGGGACGTGCTGTACGCCCGCCTGTCCGCCCTGCCTCAGGACCTGGCTGTCTTCGGGATGATCCACGCCGACCTGCACCCAGGGAACCTGCTGGTGCGGGACGGGGACCTCGCCATCATCGACTTCGACGACGCGGCCTTCGGCTGGCGCATGTACGACATCGCCGTGGCCCTCACCCACCAGCAGGCTTCACCGGATTTCGCAGAGGTCAGGGACGCCTTTCTGGCCGGATACCGGCAGGTGCGCGACCTGCCGGAGGCCGAGGCGGCGCAACTGCCCCTCTTCCTGCTGGTGCGCAGCCTGGTGCAGCTGGGCTGGCTGCACGAGCGTCCGGAGATCGACCCTGGCGAGTGGCTGGAACCTCGCATCGCACAGATCCGGCTGCAGGCGCGGGCTCTGCTCGCGGAGGCGTGGTAGCGCCCGACGGCGACGCCCTTGACCCCCTCCGGCCCTGGGCCCTGCCCCGGTCCACCTCCCCCCGGGGGGAGGAATTCAAGAGCCCATTGCTCCCCCAAGGGGGAGCTCCGACCGAAGGTCGGTGAGGGGGTCTGCTGAGCCGCCCTTGCCCCCTCCGGTGCGCCGCGCGCCACCTCCCCTGTGGGAGAAATCAGGGCGTCTGGGCGGCGGCGAGGCGGCGGGCGACCTCGTCGCGCAGGCCGCGCTTGAGGATCTTGCCGGAGGCGATGCGCGGCAGGGGTTCCGGCGAGATGTCGATGTAGCGGGGGATCTCGAACCGGGCGAGATGATCCTTGAGGAAGTCGCGGATCTGATCCGGCTCCAGGCCGGGATCGCCATGGACCGTGGCGCCCACCTCCTCGCCCAGCCGCTCGTCGGGGACGGCGTAGACCGCCGCCTCATGGATGTGCGGGTGCTTGAGAAGGGCGGCCTCGACCTGGCCGCAGCCGATGTTCTCGCCGCCGCGGATGATCAGGTCCTTGATGCGGTCGACGATGAACAAGTAACCCTCGTCGTCGAGGTAGGCGACGTCGCCGGTCCGGAACCAGCCGTCCTCGAAGATCTCGGCGTTCAGCTCCGGCCGGTTCCAGTAGCCGCGGAAGAGGCTGGTCCCTCGGATCAGGAGCTCGCCGCGCTCGCCGGCCGGCAGGGCCCGGCCCTGGTCGTCGATTATCTTCAGCTCCAGCACCGCCGAGCAGCGGCCCGAGCTGGCGGGACGGTTGAGGTACTCCTCCCCGCCGATGCCGGTGCCGATGGCGTTGGTCTCGGTCATGCCCCAGCCGGTGTTGGGCATGGCCTGGGCGAAGGACGAGCCGATCTGGGCCACCTGCTCGGGGGCCCTGGGCGCCCCGCCGCCCCCCACCGTGAGCAGGCTGGAGAGGTCGCGCGAGGTGCGCTTGGCCTCGCGCACCAGGTCGCCGGTCATGGCTGCGGGGGCGGTGAAGCTGGTGACCTTCTCGCGCTCGATGATCTCGGCGGCGAGCTCGGCGTCCCACTTGTACATGCAGACCATGGCGCGCTGGGCGCGGTAGCACTGCAGGAAGATGGCGTTGGCGCCAGTGACGTGGAACAGGGGCACGCCCAGCAGGGCGACCGGCTGGCGGACCGGCGGCGCCGGCTCGATCCCCTGCATGAGGGCGCCGGTCCGTAGGTCCAGCTCCCAGGAGAAGAGGGCCGAGATGATGTTGCGGTGGGAGGAGACCACGCCCTTGGGATGGCCGGTGGAGCCCGAGGTGTAGAAGATGGTGGCGTCATCGTCCGGGGCGATGTCGGCGGCCGGCAGGGTCGCGTCCTTCGCCTCCGCCATAAGGTCCTCGTAGCGGAGGGCCTTGCCGGGCCGGTCCGCGCGGACGGCGATGACGGGCACGTCGAGATCGGACGAACAGCCCGCCAGCCGGTCCAGCCGTTCCTGGTCGGCGATGAAGACCTTCGCGCCGCAGTCCTTCAGGCCGTACTCCAGCTCGTCAGACTGCCACAGGGCGTTCATCGCCACAGCGACGGCGCCGATGGAGGTGGCCGCCTG